>JASHQK010000598.1 GCA_030039195.1 Candidatus Sulfotelmatobacter sp. | reverse complement strand
AGCTCGGATTTATCTCGGGGAAGCTTTTGCCGACAGTTTTCACGAAGCCGACACCATGGTCCTGGCCTGCACACACTATCCCCTGCTTAAGCCGCTATTGCAGCGTGTGACGCCCGATCATGTGTGCATCGTCGATTCGGCCGACTCAACCGCCTGCGCCGTGGCTACTCACCTTCAGCAACTGTTGCCGCGAACCGAGACCTCGCCGGAGCGCCGCGCGTCACCGCGGCTGAAGTTCTTTGCCACGGACTCGACCGAAAAATTCCGCCGCCTTGGCGCGCGCTTCCTGGGCTACACCATCGACGACGTGCAACACGTCGATCTGAAAGAGTGAGTGGGCCCTGCACTAGGTCATGGGTGCACCGTCATTATCCTGCGAGCTTAGTCATTGTCGGGTACTGCCACGGCTCCCTTGAACGTCAGAAAGTAGTCGACATCCTCCACCGCCGGAACCGTTTGGTACTGGCGCGGTTGCGTCAGCGTAAAAAATCCATGCAGGTCTGTGGCGCTACGAGCATCCGCATTTTTCATCATCCCTTCCGGCACGTTGTTGATTCCTTCAATCATCCGCAAAATGCTGCCGAAGTCATGAGTCAAATTATCGATATAGCCTCGTGGCGTGTAGGCGGAAACGATCAGCAGGGGAACTCGGAACCCGTACTCGAAATCGCCACGACATGGAGTCGGAGGTGTCGTATACACGCAGGGCAGGCCGGCCGCCACGACCGGCACCTGATTGTCCGACCATCCGCCCCAATCGTCCCAGGTGACGACCACCACAGTATTGTCCCAATATGTCTGGCCCGCGTCTGGCGTCCCAGCCGGGCAGGGAGGATTGTTGCCAATCAAATTGATAATGGCCGCCACCCATGAAGGTCCGCTCTGGTAATAGTCACCCATGGGGTGGTCCGACCACGTTCCGTTCGGAATCGCCCAGCTGACCTGTGCCAGCTTGCAGTCTCGAATGTCTCGTAGAATGTCCGTTCCGTAATCCGACAGATCCACGTGGTTAGTCCATTCTTCACCGGTGCACATATAGGCCCCGGTGCCATCCGGCTGCGGATTACAGATGCTCTGGATCGCGTTGGGTGCCTGCCAGATGGGAAAGGCTGACGGCGCATAGTACTTCCAGGAAATGGAATTCGGCTCGAGCACTGTCGTCGCCATATTGTTGGGATTGCCGCAAAAAGTGCCTACATTATTGGCATCGACCGTGTTGTAGACCTTGCATTCCTGCACCGACTTGTTGTCGTAAAGGGTGCATTCTGTGCTCGTACCCGTAGTTGGCTGAATTACATATCCGAAAACAGGATTGGCGGCGGTTGACGGCGGTAGCACGCACCCCGCTTTGAGGATCGGCGCTCCATAGAAAATCTCAGAAACGAAGATCGAGTAGGCGTCGTCCAGGTTCGTCAAGGCCGAAGTTCCGCTGAACAGGAATTGATGTGCGGGATAGCTGGCGCTCTGATTCGTCTGGTACATGAAATTAGCCCAGCCGTATTGCTTGGCGAAGGTAAGGTAGGGATCCAGATAGTGTCCGGCGGATCCGTCGTAGTTGGTCACCGCCGGATTATCGGCGTAACCGTAGGATAGGCCATTCTTGAACGTGTGCCAGGCACCGTCCATGCGGCATTTGAAACCCGCGTTTGGATCCGGATCGCACATCTGCTGAAAATTGATGTAGCCGTGGCCGGGATCGATGCCGTTATCCATCCCGACGGGCTGGAGCGGGACCGGAACCACCGTCCCCGATTGATTGGAGAGTCCGCAAGGAGAGATGTCATAGCAATGACTCGTGACCGGACTCGGCGTGCATGCGGCATAGCCGGTCGCCCCAGCAGGAATGGGACACGCCGGGGTTAGAAAGTGAAAAAGATTATCGGGCGTACGGTTTTCCTGCACGATCACGATGACGTTTTTGAGTTGGGATGGAAACTGCGCGAACGCAATTCCTGATACAAGCAAAAGAAACATGGATAATTTCGCGATGAGATTCATAGGAATTTCTCGGGGGCTGAGCTGAGGCAGGAGGAGGTTGGAGCGACAAACCGAACGTGCGCGGGGAAGTACCGGAACGACTACCAACTTCGACGCTGCGACCTTCGAAACTAGCTCCGGGTCTGGACTCGGTCTGTGATCGAAGTCACTCTACCGTGTCGCTTTGAGCCAGCCCCCTCCGCAAAGGGTCCGCTCCGTTCCGGTTTGATGGGGGTGAGAAAGGGAAGGTCGATTCCAAGAACAAATAGTGTTTCTTCCAGCCACCGACCGCGATCCAATCTACGTTCGACCGATGGATCATCCACTTGAAAACGTCATCTGGCAGGCGCTTACTACGCGGCAAGCGCCTTTTGCCGAGACTTGCGGCGAGGCGCGCCGTTTCCTGCGCGAAGTGACTTTGCTGTCGGCCTTTCGCGAGCCGAGCGACAACGGCTACGCATCGCTCGCTGAACTGGCGGGGCCGAACGGGACTACGGCCCTGTTCCTCGATGATCCTTATGAAGCCCGCAGCGGCTGGGAAGTGATCGCGACCGCTCCGCTGTTGCAGATGGTTTGCGATGACCGCGTGGCCTTGCCGACCCATGACGATTCCCTGCCCAGAATCATTCGACTCGGCCCGGCGGACTCTGCCGAAATGATCGAACTGACCGCACTGACCAAGCCCGGCCCGTTTGGCAAACGCACGCACGAACTCGGCAATTATTTCGGCATTCGGAACGGCGGCAGACTGATTGCGATGAGCGGCGAACGGCTGAAAGTTCCCGGATTTACCGAAGTCAGCGCGGTGTGTACCCACCCCGAGCACACGGGAAATGGATATGCCGCGCTTTTGATGACAGAGGTCATACGCCGTATCCGCGAGCGCGGAGAAACGGCCTTCCTGCACGTGCGAGGCGATAATACGCGAGCCATCGCGCTCTACGAGCGCATGGGATTTCGCATTCGCAAGCGCGGGTATTACGCGGTGCTGCGGAACGTATAAGTCCGGCGCTATTCCTACTGTCCCGTTTGTCATCCTGAGCCGCAGCTTTTGGCGGCGAAGAGCTTGCCCTGAGCTTGTCGAAGGGAGCTATGCAAGTTACCAGCGGCGCACGCACGTCGGCGGAATACACAGGTCCTTCGGCTCGCAAGAAACGCGAGCCTCAGGATGACAACGATGTGTGCGATTAGAAGGAGCTAGTACAGGTGGAATTCGACTTCCACGGCGATTTCGACCGGCACCGGGTGGCCGTCTTTCTGGGAAGGCTCGAAGCGCCACTGTTTGACGGCTTCAATCGCCTTCTCATCCAGACCCATGCCGAGCGAACTGGCCACGCGTATGTTGCGCGGCCGGCCGTTGGTGTCGACCACGAGCATCAGTGTGCAGGTTCCCTGGTACTTCGCCTTGCGCGCTTCTTCGGAGAATTCCGGATCGACCTGGTAGATCACGCGCGGCGGAGAGACGCCGCCACCCACGTGAAACACGCCGCCGCCATAGCCCCCGCCTTCGCCAGGCCCAAATCCCGGGCCGCTGCCCGAGCCGACGCCGCCGCCCGAACCGCTGCCAATGCCCCCTCCAAAGCCCGTTCCGTTCGAGGGCAAGGTACCCGTCGATGTCGGGTCGCCCAGGTTGGGCATCTTGTTGGTGGCAATCTGAATCTCCGGCGGAATCACGATTGTAGGCTCAACCGCCAGCTTGGGATGCTCGTTGCGCACCACCACCATCGGTGGCGTAATTTGCTGCATCGAGAATTTCGGCAGATGCCCCTTGGTCGCCTTGAGCACGTCCCTGTCGCCACCACCACCTCCGCCGCCAGCCAAGGTTTTCGAAGGTTTCAGCGCGGGCAACGAGTCAGGATCAATCAGCGTGACGGTCACCTTTGGGGCCGCGGATGCCGTCGGAGCATGTTTCACAATCAAGTATCCGGCAGCAATGATCGCAATAATCAGAACGTGAACGCCCGTCGATCCCAGGGCGCCATTCTTCTTATAGTCGTAGAACCCCCAGATGTTCTTGACCGGCTCCGGCTTTGACTCCAGCTTGAGAGGCGGAAGCTTCTTGGGAAAGAAAAACTCGTCGATCTGCCGAGGCAGAGACTTCCAGAGAGGTTCTTCAAAGCTCTCGTTGGCGAAGAGAAAATGGAACTCGGCTTCTTGGCTTGGAGACTTCGGATTGATTTCTGCGGATCCCATACTGCCGGTGTGACCGTCCTCACAATCAGTAATACTGTGCGTAGCCTGGGCGTGGGTCCCAGTTAGCAGAGATGTTCGCGGCCGGCCGCAAGTTGCTTCCCTCTGGCATCCGCCAGTACAAAATTACGGACGCAAACCTGCCGCGACTGATCCCACGCTCTTTACCGCTTCCGAAAATTGTAACGCTACTTTCAATTTTACAAAAGTGCATTTCGCTATGCGACAAAATCGTTACAAAAGGCATGTCGATATTGGAAATCGGCGAGCAACGCCGCATCTGCCCGCGCCTGTGGTGGCCGCATGGACGATTGCTCCTGCAACTCCGCTATAATGAGAAGATTCAATCATTTGGGAGAACTGTTCGAGTGCCGTTCGACCTGAAAAAGACCATCAACCTGCCCAAAACCGCCTTCCCCATGAAGGCCAACCTGCCCCAGAATGAACCCAAACTGCTGGCGGAATGGGAGCAGACGAAGATCTACGACCGCATTCGGCAGGCGCGCATAGACGCTCCGCGATACATCCTGCACGACGGGCCGCCGTATACGAGTGGGCCAATCCACCTCGGCACGGCGCTGAACAAGTGCTTGAAGGACTTCATCGTCAAATCGAAAACCATGGCCGGCTTCGACGCCCCCTACGTCCCCGGCTGGGATTGCCATGGCCTGCCCATCGAGATCAAAGTCGACAAGGAACTGGGTGGGAAGAAATTGCAAATGCGGCCCAACGACGTGCGCGCGGCCTGCCGCAAGTACGCGCAGAAGTATCTCGACCTGCAGCGTACCCAGTTCAAGCGCATCGGCGTCTTCGGCCGGTTCGAACGCCCGTACGTCACCATGGATCCGCAGTATGAGTCGGTGGTGCTGGCGACGTTCTATTCGTTTTACGAGCACGGATTCGTCTACAAGGGCCTGCGCGCGGTCTATTGGTGCATGCATGACGAGACGGCGCTCGCCGAGGCCGAAGTCGAATACGAAAATCACACCAGCCCGACCGTGTGGGTCAAGTACAAGTTGCTGGACGATCCGGCGCAGATCGACCCCACGCTCGCGGGGAAAAAAGTTTCTACGATCATCTGGACGACCACCCCTTGGACACTGCCAGCGTCAATGGCGGTCGCCTTTCACCCGGATGAAGAGTACGTCGGGTTGGAATCCGGCGGCCAAGTGTACATCGTCGCTTCAAAGCTGGCGCAGGAAGTCGCGGCCAAATGCAATCTGCCCGAAGCACACGCTCTCGCGCACTTTCCCGGACGCAAACTTGAACGCCTCAATTTTCAGCATCCGTTCTTGGATCGCAAGATTCTCGGCGTGCTCGCCGACTACGTCACCATGGACACCGGCACGGGCGTGGTGCACACCGCGCCGTCGCACGGCGCCGAGGACTTCGCCACCGGCGTGAAATATGGCCTCGACGCGACCAGCAATGTCGACGAGAAAGGCATCCTGCGTAATGGCCTGCCGGAGTATGAAGGCAAGCGCGTGTGGGACGCGAACCAGCCCATCGTCGATCTGGTGAAATCGCGCGGCGCGCTGCTGCATTCGGAAACGACTGAGCATTCGTATCCGCACTGCTGGCGCTGCCACAATCCCGTGATCTTCCGCGCCACCGAGCAGTGGTTCATCTCGATGGAAACGCCGATGCCCGGCGGCTCGGGCAAGAACGACACTCTCCGCACTCGCACGCTGGAAGAAATCAAGAAAGTAAAGTGGGACCCGGCGTGGGGCGAAGAGCGGTTGTCGAACATGATCGAAACGCGCCCGGATTGGTGCATCTCCCGGCAGCGCGTGTGGGGAGTTCCGATCGCTGTCTTTCTGTGCGCGAGTTGCGGCAAGCCGCTGAACGATCCAGCGATCAACCGCAAAGTCGTCGAGCTATTCAGGAAATCGGGCGCCGACACGTGGTTCACTTCCGAATCCGACGCTCTTGTTCCGGCTGGAACGACGTGCTCGCACTGCAGGGGATCAAAGTTCGAAAAAGAAACCGACATCTTCGATGTGTGGCTGGAATCGGGTGCGAGCTATCTGGCTCTAATTGCCGAAGACAAGACCGGCGACGAGTCCGATTATCCCTGGCCTTCCGATCTTTACCTCGAAGGCGGCGACCAATATCGGGGATGGTTTCAGTCTTCCCTGCTCTGTGCCATGGGTACGCGCGGCACGCCTCCGTATAAAGGCGTAGTCACCCCCGGTTGGACGCTCGATGAAAAGGGCCAGGCCATGTCGAAGTCGCGCGGCAACGACGTCGACCCGGTTGACATCTCGAATCGCCTCGGCGGCGAGATCGTGCGGCTCTGGGTGGCTTCGGTCGATTTTCGCGAAGACGTGGTCGGGTCGGAAGCGCTCATGCAGCGCGTCGGCGAGAACTACAAGAAAATCCGCAACACATTCCGCTACATTCTGAGCAATCTCTACGACTTCGATCCGCAGAAAGACGC
>JASHQK010000597.1 GCA_030039195.1 Candidatus Sulfotelmatobacter sp. | reverse complement strand
TGAAATTTGGCCTTTAGGCCCTGAGGGCACGGCAATTCCGGTCATTGCGTGCCTCGCACGCAACGCCTGACGAGCGCATCCGGGGCCACGCAATCAGCTAGTGAACCCCCACGTGCGCGTGCTTCTTCGTGAACTCCTGCAAAATCTCTGTCAATCCCGGACGAGTCAAGTTCTCGACTTCATAGGTCACGCGCAGACTTGGTTTGTTCAGCTTGATTAAGTGGGCCAAATCGATTGGAGTTGCAACCAACACGACATCGCAGTCCACGCGATTGATGGTTTCTTCGAGTTCGTGCCGCTGCCGGTCGCTGTAACCCATGGCTGGGAGCAGGTTGGTGAGATGCGAATAGTGCTCGTAGGTCCAGCGAATGGACCCGACGGCATAGGGGCGCGGGTCGACCAGTTCCCTTGCACCGCATTGCCGGGCCGCCACCACCCCGGCGCCATAGAGCATTTCACCGTGTGTGAGGGTCGGACCATCCTCGACGACTAAAACTCTGCGCCCCTTGACCAACTCCGGGGAAGAGACCGTCACCCGGCATGCGGTCTCGACTACGGCAGCATTGGGATTGCTGGCTCGCACGTTGCGCCGGACGGTCTCTACATCCTGAGCCGCTGCCGTATCGACCTTATTAATCACTATCACGCCGGCATGCCGCAGATTCACTTCCCCGGGGAAGTAGGCCAGTTCGTGGCCCGGCCGGTGCGGATCGACGACGACGATTTCCAGATCGGAAACGTAGAAGGGAGTGTCGTTATTGCCGCCATCCCAGATCACAAGGTCCGCTTCTTTCTCGGCTTGGCGCAAAATGGCCGCGTAGTCGACGCCGGCGTAAACGACCGTACCCGCGCGCAGATGCGGTTCGTACTCCTCGCGTTCTTCAATCGTGCATTGGTTCAGATCGAGGTCGCTCATCACGGCAAAGCGCTGGACCGCCTGGGCGGCGAGATCTCCATAGGGCATGGGATGGCGGACTACGACCGGCTTCCATCCTTCCCGTTTCAACTCGGATGCAACCAGACGGCAGAGGGGGCTTTTGCCGCACCCGGTGCGGACGGCGCAGATCGAGATCAGCGGGACGCAAGACTTGATCTGCGTGCGCTCCAATCCCAAGAGCCAGAAGTCGGCCCCGACGGCCACAGCGCGCGAGGCCAAATGCATCAGATTTTGATGGGAAATATCGCTGTAGGAAAACACGACAGCGTCCACGCTGCGCTCGTGAATTATTGTCTCCAGATCCTTCTCTTCAAAAATGGGAATACCTGACGGATAGAGGTGTCCCGCGAGTGCTTCCGGGTAGCGCCGGTCGGCGATACCGGGAATCTGTGTCGCCGTGAAACCGACGACCTGATACTCAGAATTGTCTCGAAAAACGACGTTGAAGTTATGGAAGTCTCTGCCAGCCGCACCCAGGATCAGGATTCTCTTTGTCACGGAAGCGCTCCTTCGTTTCCACCTTCTATTACAGGACGGAAGCGTCTTCCAAGCCGTGACAATGGTCGCCTCAACGGGTGATGGGAGTCACAAGGCAAGCGACGCGACGGTCCAAATCTACTTCACAGGAGAGTCGCCTTGCCGAAATGTGATTGTCATCACGTCACGCGACCATTGTGGGGGTATCAGAGATGTCTCTACCCCCGTGCGCGACGTAGCGCTACTGTGGCCGATGTGGGGGGAGACGGCGGCGTCTGGGCCGCATCCCCCTTTTTCTTGCGCGAGTGACGGTCTCGCAGACGAGGAAATTCTTGATACTGCGTGGACCGGCCGCGGGAGAGCGGCGCGATGCAACGCTATGTTTGCATCCATTGCCATTTCTATCAGCCACCGCGGGAGAATCCTTGGCTCGAAGCGGTCGAAGTGCAGGACTCCGCGACTCCCTATCACGATTGGAACGAACGCGTAACAGCGGAGTGTTACCTGCCTAACGGGGCCGCTCGCATTCTCGATGGACAGGGCCGAATTGCCAAGATCGTCAACAACTACTCCCGCATCAGCTTCAACTTTGGTCCGACACTGCTCTCCTGGATGGAACGCAACGCGCCCCAGGCCTATGAGCGGGTCCTTGCCGCCGACCGCGAGAGTCAGCGGCGATTCTCAGGGCACGGATCGGCTCTCGCCCAAGCCTACAACCACATAATCCTGCCATTAGCCAACTCTCGCGATCGACGCTCGCAAATCGTTTGGGGGCTACGGGACTTTCAGCACCGTTTTGCTCGGGATGCGGAAGGCATGTGGCTGCCGGAAACTGCTGCGGATCTGGAGACCCTGGAGCTGCTGGCCGAAGCTGGAATCAAATTCACCGTCCTGGCTCCTCACCAGGCGCGACGGATGCGCAACCGGGTTTGGGAAGAGTGGCAGAGCGTGGAAGGCGGAAGGATCGACCCTACGCACGCTTACGAATGCCACCTGCCTTCTGGACGCATGATCAACTTGTTCTTCTACGACGGGCCCATCTCGCATGCCGTCGCCTTTGAGAATGTCCTGATGGACGGTGAACGCTTTGCACATCGTCTATTGAGCGGCTTCAATGAGCAGCGCCAGTGGCCGCAACTCGTGCACATTGCGACCGATGGCGAAACCTATGGCCATCACTCACCGCATGGCGATATGGCCCTGGCGTATGCCCTCGACTACCTGGACCGTAATCAACTTGCTCGTATCACCAACTACGCTGAATACCTCGAGTTGCATCCCGCCACAGAGGAAGTAGAGATCGTCGAGAGGTCGTCGTGGAGTTGTGCTCACGGCGTGGCACGGTGGACCAACGATTGCGGCTGCAGATCGGGAGGCGGGAATGGATGGAATCAACAATGGCGCCGTCCTTTGCGGAATGCACTGGACTGGCTGCGGGACGACTTGTGCGCCGTGTACGAACAAACGGGCGCGAGTTTGTTCAGCGATTCCTGGGCTGCGCGCGACGACTACATCCAGGTAGTGCTCGATCGTTCTCCGCAAAACAAGGATGCTTTCTTCAAGCGGCACGCTCCGCGACCGCTTTCCGCACTTGAGCGCGGACAGGCTTTACGTCTGCTGGAAATGCAGCGTCACCTCATGCTTATGTACACAAGCTGTGGTTGGTTCTTCGACGAACTGACCGGTCCTGCGACGCTGCAGATCCTCCAGTACGCGGCTCGCGCTTTGCAGTTGAGCCAACAGATCACTCATGAGGATCGCGAAGGATCATTCTTACAACGCTTGCAGGAGGCTTGGAGCAACGTGCCCGGTTGCGGTAATGGCCGGCATGTCTTTGAGTGTTTCGTCAAACCTGCCATGCTCGACCTGGTGGGCGTAGCCGCGCATTACGCCATCAGCTCGATTTTCAATGGATACTATGCACACGACTCGATCTTTTGCTATCGCATCACGCTGGAGAAGTCTGAAGTCCTGGAGTCCGGCAAGACCAGGTTTGCGGCTGGCGTGGCTTCACTCACATCGGACGCGACCGACACTTCGCTGCGAGTCGGTTTTGCAGTACTTCATTTTGGCGATCACAACCTCAGCGCGGGCGTTCTTCCACTCGGAGATGATCCGGGGTTCCAGGAATTTCTGGACCGCGCCCGCAAAGCCTTGTCCGGAGCCGATCTTCCAGCGTGTCTGCGCCTGATTGATCGGTATTTCTATGGTTCAACCTATTCTCTGAAATCACTGTTTCAAGACGAACGCAAAAAGATTGTTGCGCAAATCGTGAATTCGACGCTGCGCGACGCCGAAGCTCTGTATCGTCGCGTGTACCAGGACCACGCGCCCTTGATGTGCTTCCTTGAGGAGGTACGGTTTCCCCTGCCGCCGATTTTGCAGTTCACGACCGAGTTCGTGCTGGCCACGGCCGTGCATCGCGCTTTGGCCGATGAAACCACAGAACTGGACAAGGTCCGTTCGCTCTTGGAGGGTGTCCGGCGAAGCGGCTTCACGCTGGATGCTTCCGACCTGGAATCTGCACTGCGACAGCGGTTGAATGCGCTGGTGGATCGCTGGATGCGAAATCCCGGCGATCTCGACGCGCTGTCGGAAGTGGAGGACGTCATCGCGCTATCGCGAGTCCAACCCTTCGAACTGAATCTCTGGAAATCGCAAAACGCGTACTACGAGCTTTCCCAGGCGGTCTCAGGCAACGGACACGGAATTGTGAACGAAGCCTGGCTCAGCCATTTTCGTGAGTTGGCGCAATGGCTAGGTATGGCACTACCTCAATTGGCGGCTGCGCCACACACGGGGGAGAAGCCTGCGGCCTGACGCTCTGCCGGGAGCGGAACGTCACATTAGCAGCGTAGATGTCGAACTGATGAGAAGCAGTCCCGAGGTGCAAGATGTGGACATTTCGTCAGTTGTTGCCGAATTGGAGTCATGTATTCCTGAGGACGAAAGCGGTCGCGGCTACTACCGTCTGCTCGGACTCGCAGTCACTGCCAGCCTGGCGAGCGCTTTATGTGGCTGCCCTGTTTGAAACAGACCATGGGCGGATGGTGCTGCGGATCGCCGAAGCGAAGAAAGCATTGATCGCGCGGGCTCGTGAACTTTTCCAGAC
>JASHQK010000596.1 GCA_030039195.1 Candidatus Sulfotelmatobacter sp. | reverse complement strand
TCTTGTGACGAATGACCTTTACTGAGAAATCCAGACATCGCACACTGTCTGCATGCGCGCGAACTCCAAGCCGGCCGGCTCCGCGAGCCACGAGCTCACGAGGTGCGGTAACTCCTTATTCCGGAATATTTTCCGTGCAACTCCTTATTTTTCAAGATTTTGCCTTCGTCCCACCCTGATCTGCCAGAACCAACTTCTTTGCCATCAAGAATTTGCCACGAGTGATCAAAAAAAATCAGGTGTGCAATTCAGGCGTCCGCGGCTGCTTTCAGGCACTCCCGACAGGCTCATCTATAATGGAGAGCAACGCGGGTGGGGTTGGCGCCTCGTACTTCGTTCCCTGCCGAGGCCAATCATCTCGGAAGATCCGCCTCGTTGCCAGTAAGGTTTCAAGTCTCGACTACGAAGGAGCACGTTTCGATGGCGATCCAGAAAACGGACAAGATCTGGCACAACGGCAAGCTGATCAACTGGGACGACGCCACCATCCACGTCATGTCGCACGTGGTGCACTATGGCTCGTCGGTGTTCGAGGGCATCCGCTGTTACGCTCCGCCCAGCGGCCCGGCCATCTTCCGCGCCGACGATCACATGCAGCGCCTGCTTGACTCGGCCAAGGTGTACCGCATCGACGTGCCCTTCACTCGCGAGGAACTGGTCAAGGGCATGTGCGAGACGGTCGGACAGAACGGGGTCTGGCCGTGCTACGTGCGTCCCGTTGTCTTGCGCGGATACGGCGAGGCTGGCGTGAATCCCTTCAACTCGCCCACCGAGGTTTACATCATCAATTACCCGTGGGGGAAATATCTTGGCGGCGAGACCGAAGGCTGCGACGTCTGCGTCTCTTCCTGGACGCGCCTGGCTCCCAACACGCTGCCCGCCATGTCGAAATCGGGAGCGAATTACATGAATTCGCAGCTCATCAAGATGGAAGCCATCGTCAACGGGTACGTCGAAGGCATCGCGCTTGACATCAACGGATTCGTCAGCGAAGGCTCGGGCGAGAATCTGTTCGTCGTGCACCGTGAGAAGTTGATCACCGCGCCGCTGGGCAATTCCGTGCTGCCCGGCATCACGCGCGATTCGATTCTGCAGATCGCGCGCGATCTGAATATCCAGGTCGCCGAGCAGATGATTCCCCGCGAAATGCTCTATATCGCCGATGAAGCCTTCTTCACCGGAACAGCGGCGGAAGTCACGCCCATCCGATCGGTCGACAAGATCAGAGTCGGCAACGGCGGCATGGGACCGATGACGCGCGCGTTGCAGAAAGAGTTCTACGCGATCGTGCGCGGCGAGAAAACCGACCGCCATCGCTGGCTGACGCCGGTTCCCGTGCGCAGCAAGCAGCCGGTCGGCGTATAAATTTCTTGCGACCGTTTCGAGCGCCGCTCATCTTGGTATGCCGGGCGTGCTGCGTTCATAGACCTGTACGCCTTCGATAGCGGCTCATTTTCAATCTCTTTTCCCCATAGGGCGTCATCCCGAGGGCCCCCTTCCTTACCAGCGGGCCGAGGGATCTCGCGAGGATCGGCCAAGCTTCACGCGGGATCTCTCGCTCCGCCTGAAAGACGGCTGCGCTCGGGATGACGCCATTACTTGGGATACAGGTAAGATTCGAAAATGCGCCACGAGCGGCTTCGTAGCCCGTATTAGCTGGTCGGTTACCCCGGAAGAACCAAATCATTTGTCCAAGGAGAAACGTTATGTCCCAGCAAGGCCTCTCTCCGGAATTTGCACTGGCCTATCGCGCCATGATGCTCGACGGCATCGTGCGTGAAGCCGAAGTCACCAGGAAAGTCATCGCAGCCATTCCCGACGCACAATCGCACTACAAGCCGGATCCGCATGCCCGCACCGCCAAAGAACTGGCGGCTCATCTGGCCAGCGCCGATATTCACTTCTTAAACAGCATTGCAGATTTGAAGTTCGATATGACTGGATCCGAGCACAAGCCGCAGACCGTGGGGGAACTCGTGACGTGGTACGACGAGAACTTGAAGCCTGGCGTGGCGCGTGTGGCGGCCATGAGCGCGGAGCAGTTGCTCACCCCGGTCAGCTTTGCTGGCGTGTTCAATCTGCCGGCGGTGTTCTATCTGGGATTTCTGAACAACCACCACATCCATCATCGCGGCGCGCTGGCCACGTACTTGCGTCCCATGGGATCGAAGGTGCCGACCATTTACGGCGGCAGCTACGACGAACCGTTCCGCATGCCGCAGCCAGCCGAAGCCGTGGCCTAGCGGCCGGCGCTTTTCTGCTCACAATGAAAGTTGGATAAGCCGCCCGTCGAGGGCGGCTTTTTTCACGATCCAATGACTCCGCGATTGACCAATCCGACCCAGGCTGGACCGTTACCTAGGTCATCTTGGGCGCGGTGACGATTCAGGCGATGATGGCTGGAGAGCGTGCAGCTGAATCGGACGCAAGTCACACGAGCGGCTAAAGCCGCGGTCCTTTGTGACTTCCCTGACGGCACGGCTGAAGCCGTGCCCTACCCAAGTCCGGTGAAGCGAGTCGCTAGACGGAAAGAATCATGAACATTGATGATCTGCTTCGTATCGCAACGGAACGGCGAGCCAGCGACTTGCACTTGAAAGTTGGCAACTATCCGCACCTGCGGATTGATGGCGAACTGGTGCCGCTCACGGACCAGCCCCGCATCTCGGCGGAAGACATGCTGAATATGGCGTTCAGCATGATGTCGGCGCGGCAGAAGCAGAAGTTCAAAGAGACGACCGAAATCGATATGGCCTACGGCGTCGCCGGTTTGGGACGCTTCCGTGTGAACATCTTCCAGCAGCGCGGCAACGTCGGGCTGGTGCTCCGCGTCATTCCCACGAAGATTCGCGCTCTCGATGAACTGTTCCTGCCGAAAGTCGTCGAGCAGATTTGCGATATGCCCCGCGGACTCGTGCTGGTCACGGGCGTGACCGGTTCCGGTAAATCGACCACGCTCGCGGCCATGGTGGATCGCGTGAACTCCACGCGCGCCGAACACATCATCACCATTGAGGACCCGATCGAATTTCTGCATCGCGACAAGAAGGGATACGTGAATCAGCGCGAGATCGGCGTAGATACGCCATCGTTCGGCGCGGCGCTGCGAGCCAGCTTGCGTCAGGATCCGGACGTGATCCTGGTGGGCGAAATGCGCGACCTGGAAACCATCTCGACCGCGCTGCACGCGGCCGAAACCGGCCACATGGTGTTCTCGACCCTGCACACCCTGGATGCGGTCGAAACCATCAACCGCGTGATTTCGATTTTCCCGCCCCCGGAGCAGAAGCAGATTCGTATGCAGCTTGCCGCAGTGATGCGGGCGATCATCAGCCAGCGTTTGGTTCGGCGTTGCGATGCCGAAGGCCGCGTGCCTGCGGTGGAAGTGATGATCAACACTGCCTATATTCGCGAATGCGTGCTGGTTCCGGAAAAGACGCGGTCGATCCGCGACGCGATTGCGGCCGGCACTTCGCAGTACGGTATGCAAACTTTCGATCAGTCGCTTTGGGATCTGTTCCAGGCCGGGCTGGTCAACTACGAAACCGCGCTCGAAAACGCGTCGAACGCCGACGACTTCAAGCTGCGCATGCAGGGCATCGCATCGACCGCCGACATCTCGCGGCAATCGATGCAATCCGCGGGATTCGGGGGAAGGTAGTCCCGAGTCGCGAGTCGCGAGGAACCTCTCTGCGTTCTACAGGCGCGAGCAATCGCGCCTTTTCATTTTCGCAGGCGACACGAAACGCGTGCCGTCCGCTGATGCGGACTCTGGTTGGTTCCGTTTCTGCTGTCCCGGCACTGCCGTGCCGGGCTTTCACATAACGCCGCTATGCGGCTGTTTTCTGCCCCCGTGCGCAGCTGCAGCGGAGTCTCGTGACAGCTTCTGCCGGCTCGCGGCTCAGAGCTCAGGACTAGGAAACTCGGGACTATTCGCGCTATCGTTAGCACGCATGGCGTTTTCCCGTCCCAAGAAGAAGTCCTATTCCGAAGATGAACTTTACGAATACGCGGTAAACGCGCTGGCGCGGCGCATGCGCACGGTCGCGGAATTGAAGCGCATGATGCGGGCCCGCGTGGAAGATGCCGAGTCGGAATACGGACAAACACTGATCGAACTGGTAATCCGGCGGCTCAAAGATCATGGATATTTGAACGATTCGCAGTATGCGGCGTCGTTTTCCTCACTGCGCCGAGATAACCAGAAGTTCGGACGCGCGCGCGTCGTCACCGATCTGAAAGCGAAGGGCGTTCACGGCGATCTGATCAACAAGGCCGTAGATGCGGCATTTGAAGGCGTAAACGAAGAGAGACAGGCGCGCGAGTATTTGCGCAAGAAACGCCTCGACAGACCGAAAGACCAGAAGCAGGCAGCGCGCATCTTTCGTCAGCTGGCGCGAGCCGGATTCCGGACCAGAACCATTCTCACGATCCTGAAAAACTGGAACGTCGACGAAGATACTCTAACGGCCCTGGAGAGCGAAAGCGAAGTTTAAGGAGTCTCCTATCGCCACATCCCGCATCTCAGTAGTACGGCGAAATTTGCGTTGTTGCCGAGCGATGCGGCATACTTCGGGGCGAATACCCATCGCAATTCAAGGAGGGATTTATGAAAGCGAAGTGGACAGGAATTGTGTTGGCTGCGCTGCTGATAGCGGTTCCGCTGGCTCTGGCGCAGGATTCAACTTCTACCGAGAAGAAATCAACCGGCACCGAGATGAAGGACGCAACCAAGACCACCGGAAAGGATGTGAAGAGCGGCACCACGACTGCCGCGAAGGACACTGACAAAGGGGTAAAGAAAGCAGCCAAGGACACGGAAAAAGGCGCGAAGACCGCTACCAAGGACACCGAGAAGGGCACAAAAGTTGCGGCCAAGGATACCGAGAAGGGCGCAAAGGTCGCCGGCAAGGATACGGAGAAAGCAGCCAAGAAGACTGGCAGCACGGTGAAGAAGGGTTTTGATGACGTCACCCACAAGCCGAAAAAGGTTGACGACAAAACCGACGCGACGAAGCCTTCTGACAACGCGAAATAGTTTGCCTTCTGACGAACCGCAGAGGACGCTGAGGGCATCGAGAAATTCCATGACCTCTGAAGCTCTTTGCTTTAAATGGTGGCGTCATCCCGAAGGCCCGCGCTTTTCACCAGCGGGCCGAGGGATCTCGCACGCACAGTCGTGAGTTCGGCTCCGCGGCTTCCATCCGGTGTGCGGCCGCGTTTGCTCTTTGTTAGCCCGCCTGCTCTCATCATTTAGAATTACTTGTCCATGCTGACAGGGTCCGAAATCCGCAGGAAGTTTCTGGATTTCTTTGTGCAAAAGGGGCACAAGGAAGTGCACTCGTCGTCGCTCGTGCCGGCGAACGATCCCACGCTGCTGTTCACCAATGCGGGGATGAATCAGTTCAAAGACGTGTTTCTGGGACTCGAGAAGCGCGATTATTCGCGGGCGACCACGTCGCAGAAGTGCGTGCGGGCGGGCGGAAAACATAACGATCTCGAAAATGTCGGATTCACCAACCGGCATCACACGTTTTTCGAGATGCTGGGGAATTTTTCCTTTGGCGATTACTTCAAGAAAGACGCGATCGCTTATGCGTGGGAGTTGATCACTTCGCCCGCGTGGTTTGGGATTCCGAAAGAGAAGCTGTATGTGACCATCTTCAACGGCGAAGGCGGCGTTCCGCGCGATGCCGAGGCCTACAACTTGTGGCTGGGCCAGGGAGTGCCCAAAGACCGCATCTTCGAGTCGGGATTGAAAGACAACTTCTGGCAGATGGGCGATACCGGCCCTTGCGGCCCCTGCAGTGAGATTCATTACGATATGGGTGCGGCGGCTTCCGATCAGCGGCACGCCGATTGCGCGTTCGGCTGTGATTGCGGGCGGTACGTCGAGATCTGGAATCTGGTGTTCATGCAGTTCGATCGCGATGCGTCGGGCAAGCTGAATCCGTTGCCGAAGCCGTCGATCGATACTGGCATGGGATTAGAACGCGTCACCGCGGTGCTGCAGGGCGTGATTTCGAATTACGAGACGGATTTGTTCGTGCCGCTGATCAAGAGGGCTACCGAGCTGACAGGGGCTGAAACGGTAACAAAGGTCCTTGACAGGAAACCACCTCAGCATGGTGCAGCTTCTCTGCGGGTTATAGCCGACCATTCCCGCGCGGCGACATTTCTGATTTCCGACGGCGTTCTGCCATCGAATGAAGGCCGTGGCTACGTGCTGCGCAAGATCATTCGCCGCGCCATCACGCATGGGCGTCTGCTCGGGCAGACGAAGCCGTTTCTGCACGAGATGGTGTTCGCGGTGCGCGATCTGATGAATGACGCGTATCCGGAGTTGAATGAGTCGGCCGAGCGAGTGTCGAAGGCAGTGCTGGCGGAGGAGCAGAGATTCTCGCATACGCTCGATATGGGTCTGCAAAAGCTTGAGGAGTTAGTGAGGGCCGCTCGCGTGGTGCATCGCCCTGGCGTCTTGCAGAGGGTTATCGACGGATGGTGGCTCGACAAGAAGCCGTACGCGGACGAGGTCATGAACGTTCTCTCCGCATCGCAAGGGAGCCTACCTCCGGGTGACGAGGCCGCGATCGGCGTTTTGGCGTCCCAGCTGAGGCCCACACTCGGGTCGAGCCTGGGAGACGAACTAGATCGGCGACTCCGAGATGCTCTTGGAAGCCCCGCTACTCTTGACGGTGCGAATGCGTTCGAGCTCTACGACACATTCGGCATGCCGCTCGATTTCATGCAAGATGCGGCACGCGATCAGGGAATCGAGTTCGATCAGGAAGGTTTTGACCGCGCGATGGAGGAGCAGAAGTCCCGTTCCCGGGCTTCCTGGAAAGGTGCGGCGAAGCAGACGGCGAATCCTGCGTATCAGCAGTTGCCGAAGTCGCAGTTCGAAGGTTACTGGCAGACACGGTCGAATGACTGCGAAGTGCTGGCGATCATCAAGAACGGCCAAGGCATGCAAGAGTTGAAGCCCGGCGAAGAGGGCGAGGTCATTCTCGACCACACGCCGTTTTAC
>JASHQK010000595.1 GCA_030039195.1 Candidatus Sulfotelmatobacter sp. | reverse complement strand
TCGCTCAGGATGACGCAAAACCAAAGTCGCTGAATTCCCAGCTCGAAGAGCCAATGACCGACGACCAACGACGGTCTTATCCAAACTGTTGCAAAAATCTCACATCGCCCTGAAAGAACAGCTGAATGTCGTCCACGCCGTACTTCAGCAGCGCGAGGCGATCCACGCCCATGCCGAAGGCGAATCCGGAGACCTGTTTCGGATCGTAGCCGTTATCTTTCACGAATTCGAATACGTTGGGATCGACCATGCCGCAGCCGAGCACCTCGATCCATCCGGTCTGCTTGCATGGGCGGCAGGGATCAGGTCCGCGCTTGCCGCTTCCGCCGCAGATGAAGCACGTGACGTAGAGCTCCGCGCTCGGCTCAGTGAACGGGAAGAACGACGGACGGAAGTGCGTTTTCACGTTCGATCCGAACAACGCTTTCATGGCGTGATCGAGCGTGCCCTTCAGATCGCCAAAGGTGATGTTCGTATCGACCGCGAGGCCCTCGATCTGGTGAAACATGGGCGAGTGGCTCGCATCCGGAGGATCGTTGCGGTGCACTTTGCCCGGAATCACAATGCGAATCGGCGGCCGCATCTTTTCCATGGTGCGAATCTGTACCGGGGACGTATGCGTGCGCAGCAGCAGGCGTTCGCGCTGCGGCTTCGACTGCTGACCGGCGATGAAGAGCGTGTCTTGCGTGTCGCGCGCCGGATGATTCGGCGGGAAGTTGAGCGCTTCGAAATTGTAATAGTCCGTTTCAACGACGGGGCCTTCGGCGACGGAGTAGCCGAGGCGCTCGAACACCGATACGATCTCGTTTCTCGTTTTGATAATCGGATGCTCGGCGCCGATCGGCCGGCGAATGCCGGGCAGGGTGATGTCGACAGAGTCAGACAGTTCCAAGGCGCGTCTCGCTGCATCAATCTCCGCGTCGATCCCCTCCGCACGCGCCTTCTTCAGAACAGCGAGATTGTTGATGTGGTCATGCCTATCTCGAAGTTCTCCGTCTATGCCCGGGAGAATGACCTCGTTGACCAGTTGACCTGCCGCTCGCTTCGCTTCCTTAGGAGCCGCTTTCAGCCAGAGCTCGTTAACCTGGGTACGCACACTGTCTTTGCGGCCCGCCCACCGTACTCGGAACGCTTCGTAATCGCTTTCGGTCTTTACAGCAGTAGACTCATCTTTTAGGGCGCTGAGCAGCTGTGACGCTTTCTTCTCCAGCGCCGCCGCTGAATAATCCGTCAGTTTGGGAACGGTGTAAGCCACGATTGTTCACATGAGTGCCGTCCCTGCGGGACTCGCGCTCGTTTTTCCTTATCTCTCCCCGGCACTGCCGTGCCGGGCTTTCATATCTCGCCGCTGCGCAGCTGCGCTCGGGTTACCACTCTCCCCGGCACTGCCGTGCCGGGCTTTCACATCCCGTCGCTGCGCGGCTTCGCCCGGGTTACCACTCTCCCCGGCGCTGCCGTGCCGGGCTTTCACATCCCGCCGCTACGCGGCTGCGCTCGGGTTACCACTCTCCCCGGCACTGCCGTGCCGGGCTTTCATATCTCGCCGCTACGCGGCTGGTACAGAAACGCCTGAGGCCGCATCAACCAAAACTGAATTCGATTCATTGTCATCCTGAGCGCGCAGTTTGCGCGAAGAACCTATGCAACTCCGACGAGATGCATAGGTTCTTCCCCCTCGACTCCGCTCGGGGGCACGCCTATCGGCTCGGCAAGACCGCTCAGAATGACAAATTGTAAATGAGAACGCAGAGACGGCGCCCTTCGACTGGCTGCGCTCGGGGCAAGCAAGCCGTGCCCTTCGCGGTTCGCCGTACAGATTCCCACGTCTCGCAACAGGGGCGAGACATGGGGCATCCCTTTGAAATGAATGCTGAGAAGTTGAGTGCTGCTTACGCCAGCGCCGCTTTGGCCTGCGACGCCAGCGCAGTAAACCCCGAAGGGTCGTTCACCGCCAGGTCCGCCAAAATCTTGCGATCGAGTTCCACGCCCGCTTTCTTCAGCCCGTGGATGAACTGGTTGTAGCTCATCCCGTTCAGCTTGGCGGCGGCGCCGATGCGCACGATCCAGAGTGAGCGGAACTGGCGCTTGCGCTGTTTGCGCCCGGCGTAGGCGAATTTCAGTCCGCGCTCGACGGCTTCTTTCGCCGAGCGGTAAAGCTTTGACTTTGTCAGGAAATAACCGCTGGCGCGGTCGAGTATCTTTTTGCGTTTCTGGCGGCGTTTGGTGCCGCGCTTGACTCGAGGCATTGCTGTTCTCCTTTTTTCACTTCTGTTTATGGCGGCTGGAGGTAAGGAGCACTCGCCCATCTAACTAAAGAAGACCGGCGGACTCGACCTCTTCACACGCCTTTAGGGGTCAGGGGCTAGGGGTCAGGGATCAGTAAACCAAGTTGTTACTGACCTCTGGTCCCTAGCCCCTGATCCCTGCTTTCTCACTGATACGGAATCATGCGCAGAACTTTGGCGAGATCGCCATCGCTCACCAGGCCGGACTTGCGCATCTTGCGCTTGGTTTTCGTTTCCTTCGACGTCAGGATGTGGCGCAGCTTGGCGTGTCCGCGCTTCACTTTGCCTGTCGCCGTTTTCTTGAAGCGCTTGGAAGCGCCTTTGTGTGTTTTTAGTTTCGGCATGAAATCCTCAATGCAGCTGGCAGCTTTCAGCCGTCAGCTGTCAGTCTCTATGAATGTCAGAGGAGCGCGTTGCGAGAGAAGCAGATTCCTCGCTGTGCTCGGAATGACAAATTAGGTTGCGGTGCGGTCCGACAATTACGACTGCGATGCGATCTTACGACGCCGGCTTGGCGACCTGCGCCTCGGGCGGTGCGGCTTGTGCCGCCGGACTCGGAGCCGCCGGCCGGGGCTTTTCCGGCTTCTTCGGCGCTTCCGCTTTCTTCGGCGCCAGAATCGCGTGCAGCGTGTTGCCTTCCTGCCGCGGACGAAACTCCACAATGCTTTGCGGCTCGACGTCCTTGATCAGCCGCTCTAAAATCTGGCGGCCGAGTCCGGTGCGCGTCATTTCGCGACCGCGGAAGAAAATCGTTGCCTTAACCTTGTCGCCCTCGCCCAGGAAGCGCAGAACATGATTCTTCTTGGTCTCGTAATCGTGGTCGTCCACATTGATGCGGAACTTGACCTCTTTTACGGTGATCGTCTTCTGATGCTTCTTGGCTTCGCGCTCTTTCTTTTCCTGCTGGTAGAGATACTTCCCGTAATCCATGATGCGGCATACGGGAGGCTGCGCGGTGGGCGAAATCTCAACCAAGTCTAAATTCTTTTCGCGGGCTTTTTTGAGCGCCTCATAAGGTGGCATGATCCCAAGCTGCTGCCCCTCATCGTCGATCACGCGAATTTCACGCGCGCGGATGCGCTCATTGGTGCGGATAAAACGCTTATCGATACAGTCCTCCGTGCTCTAAGCGACTGAGAATACAAAATTATAGCATGCGTGGGACGTGCGGGGACGGACCCATGATCCGTCCAGAGAGGCAGCGAGCGCACCTTTTGCGCTTCAACTTTCCAGAATCACCTGCGCCATGGCCTGTTCTTTGGTGTGTGTGAGCGACAGAGCAATATTCTTCGCTCCAAGCTTCGCTGCGAATTCTGCCGCTTTTCCATGAAAGGCGATCGTCGGCCGTCCTCCGGGCATGCGGACGACTTCGCAGTCCACCCAGCGCACGCCGTGATTCCAACCCGTGCCCAGTGCCTTCATCGCCGCTTCTTTTGCGGCGAAGCGTGCGGCATAGCGTTCCACTCGATTGGCCTTGGAATCGCAGTAGCGCATCTCGGCGGGGGTAAAGATGCGTTCCAGGAAACGCACGCCGAAGCGCTCGATCGATTGCGCGATGCGGGGGACTTCGGCGATGTCAATGCCCGTGCCAACGATCATTTTGAAACCCGCCGCTCTTCTGAGAGCGCAGCCGCGGAGCCTGGCTCCCAGACCTCCGCAAATTTCCCGGCGCACTCTGCGATAAAAGCTCTCAACGCGGAGGGCGCGAAGAAAGGCCGCAAGAACGCGGAGATGTCGCGGACGCCCGCGCTGTCGCTGCGGGCGCGTTTCGGCTACAACAGCCGATCTCCACGATAAATCAGTTTGCGTCGATGATACGCGCCTCCGCCGTGAGCCGATGCAGTTTCACCGGACCCCCCGCATCGATGTGGTGGACTTCATGCCCGTGGGCGACCAGCCAGTCAGAAACCAGCATACGATGGCAATGGAAATATACACGCTCGGCGCACATATAAGCCGTGCGCGAATGCTCGGCCAGTTCGATCAAATGAGCTATAGCGTCCTCGAATTCCGGCGTGAGCATGTAATCGGTATAATTTCGGAAGCTGTCGTTACGCAGGGCAATGTTGGGCGATTCGGCGAGGATTTTCTTGCGATATCCGCCGAGGGCTTTCATCCAAACGTATCGAATTCCAGCGGCGGGCAAAGATTTCTCCAGCGACTCGCGATTGAACTGCGGCAGGCGCCGCGACATCGGGAAGGCGCGGATATCGGCGAGAGTTTCGATTTGGTGTGCCTTCAGCGCCGCGATCAATTCGCCGAGGGAGCGCGTGGAGTGTCCGATGGTGTAGAGGATCGCCAAGAGGTGTGGCTCCGGTGGGGTTCGGCCGCCTAGTCGACCTGCACTAGCGCTCTGGGATTCAGGCTGAGTTTCTCGCTGAAGCTGCAACCCTCAGCATCGCACCGCGGCTCTGGAGCACAAAAGGGTTTTCCACCGTGTTCGACGCGCAGCCTGTAGGTGCCGACCTCTATACGCCCAAAATCATAATGGCCATCGTTGTCGGTCCTGAGCCTTTTGATAACTGTTTTTGGACTTAGCAGCTCAAATTCCACTCCGTAAAGGGCAGCTCCGGTTGGGTCTTTGAGGGCGCCAGCGATGACCTGAGGCTTGGGAAGCTGAAACTTCCTGGATGTGGAACAGTCCCCGGCATGAGCCAGAAGTGGCCCCATGCAGATCAGTACGAGTACACACGCGCGAAG
>JASHQK010000594.1 GCA_030039195.1 Candidatus Sulfotelmatobacter sp. | reverse complement strand
CTTGCTCAAAGAGATTCAGCCGGCAGGAGTGATTCTCTTCGCTCGCAACGTCAAGGGGGCGGAGCAGACCTGGCATCTTCTGCGGGAATGCCAGAAATGGGTTGCGAGTCCGCTTTTCACTTGCGTCGATCTGGAGGGCGGGACGGTCGACCGTTTCCGGGACTTGCTGGGTTCGGCACCCTCCGCGGCCGACGTCTTTGATACCGGCGATCGCAAACTCTATCGCAAGCACGGCCGCATCATTGGCGAGAACTGCCGCGCGCTGGGATTCAATGTCGACTTCGCGCCGGTTCTGGATTTGGCATTCGCGGCGTCGCAGAAAGTGATGACGTCGCGTACGGTGTCTGCGAAGCCGGGCCATACCATCACGTATGCGCGCGAATTTCTGGCCGGGTTGCGCGCGGCAAATGTGCTGGGCTGTGGCAAACATTTTCCCGGACTTGGCGAGGGCGCGCTCGATAGTCATCAGGCATTGCCCGTGATTGTGAAGCCGCTGAAGAAACTTTGGTCCGAAGATTTGCTTCCTTACCGCAAGCTGCATCAAGCGCTGCCGTTTGTCATGGTGGCGCATGCAGCTTATCCCGATGTCACAGGCGACCAGACCCCAGCCTCGCTGTCGGAGCGCTGGATCCGCGAAATCCTCTGCAAGCGTATCGGGTACCGGAATCTGATCGTTTCCGACGATCTGGAAATGGGCGGAGTGCTCGCCGCGGCGCCGATCGGAGAAGCCGCCGTGCAATCCATTCTCGCGGGCTCGGACCTTTGCCTGGTCTGCCATCACGAGGAGCGCGTCCGACAAGTGCATGAAGAGCTCGCGAACGCCGCCGAGCGCGATGCCACTTTTGCGAAACAAGTTGAGAACTCGTCAGAGCGCGTTAGGGCATTCAAGAAAAAATGGGCGCGAATTTTGCGGCCCACGCATACTGCTCCGTCTAAGTGGAAAGTCGAGAAGCTGGAGCGGGTGTTGTGGGAATTCGGCGAGCAGGTTCGTCTGGAATCGCTCAATCGAAAACAGAGCGCGGGAGATCGCGTGCCGCGAACATGAACAAGAAAGCACTGATCGTGGCCGGAGTGATGAGCGGAACTTCCGCTGACGGAATCAATGTCGCCGTCGTTCGCATCGGCGAAAAGAAGATCGGGCGCGCCGGCTCAAATTTTCGAATGCATCAACCGAAACTCCCCCTCCACAGGATCGAACTCCTCGGTCATGCGGAGTATCCGTATCCTTCGAAGGTGCGGACAGCGGTGTTGGCCGCCATGAATGCGGAGCGCGCCCGTGTTGCGGATCTGGCTCGCCTCAATTTTCTTCTCGGCGAACTCTACGCAGAAGCCGTACTTGCCACTCAGACAAGATTGAAGATTACCGCCGATCTCGTCGGCTGCCACGGACAGACTCTTTATCATCAGGGCGAGGCCATCTTTTTTCTCGGCAGAAAAATCGCTGCGACCTGGCAAACCGGCGAGGCAGCCGTGGTCGCCGCTCGACTTGGAGTGCCCGTGGTCTCTGACTTCCGCCCGGCTGATATGGCGGCTGGCGGTAAAGGCGCTCCGCTCGTTCTGTTTCTCGATTACATATTTTTTCGGGATCCACGCGTCGGCCGAATCATTCAGAACATCGGCGGCATCGCCAATCTCACCGCGATTCCAGCCAGGGCACGGCCAACCGACGTCCTCGCATTCGATTCCGGGCCGGGAAACATGGTCATCGATGCGCTGAGCGAGGCTCTTTTTGGAAAGGCTTACGACCGCGATGGGAAGATTGCAGCCTCAGGAGCGATCCTCGAACCGCAGCTACGAAAATTTCTGGAAGCTAAGTTCTTCCGCCAATCACCGCCCAAGACCGCTGGCCGCGAAGAATTCGGCCGCGAGTTCGTGCGCGAATTTCTGCGCCGCTGCGCCCGCGCTCGCAAGCAGGACATCCTGGCGACAGCCACCGCACTGACCGCTCGTTCGATCGCCGATGCTATGCGCCGCTTTGTGTTGCCGAAGTCGACCGCGCACAACACTTATCGTGAAATGATTCTCTCCGGCGGCGGCGCAAGGAACGCGACTCTGGTTCGCATGCTGCGCGGCTCGCTGCTCCCGCTTAGATTGCGCTTGCGCCTCACCGACGAGTTCGGACTGCCGGCCGAGGCCAAAGAAGCTGTCGCGTTTGCCCTGCTCGCCTATGAGACGTGGAACCGGCGGGCATCGAACCTAACCTCCGGCACTGGAGCTCAACACCCTGCGTTCTTGGGAAAAATTTCGTATGCGTGAACACAGGGCCTTAGACTGCGGACGCCAGACCTCCAACGTCAGACGCCGGACCTCCGGCGTCCGACGCCGGCTTTTGCAGTCATTCGTTCTGCTTCTCTTGTGCGCGCTTTTCAGCTCCTGTTCCAAGAAGCCGCCAGCCGACACCCTGGTCATGATCATCGAATCGAGTCCGACGAATCTGGACCCGCGCGTTGGCGTCGACGCGTTTTCCGAGCGCATCGATACCCTTATCTTCGACGATCTCCTCACACGCTCCGACAATCTCGGTGTCGCTCCCGGACTAGCCGAAAGCTGGGACGTTCCCGACCCGCTCACTTATGTTTTTCATCTGCATCACGGAGTGAAGTTTCACGACGGCCGGCCGCTGACTTCACGCGACGTGAAATGGACCTTCGAGTCCCTTCTGCAACATATAATCCGCAGCACCAAGACGGGGCCGTATCGTTTCGTCGATCACATCGACGCTCCCGACGATTACACCGTCGTCTTCCACATGAAAGAGCCGGACGCGAGCCTGCTGTGGAATGTTTCAGATGGGGCGATGGGCATCGTTCCGCAAGGCGCCCGTGATGAGATGACCCAGCATCCCATCGGCTCCGGACCGTTCAAGTTCGTCAGCGCTGAAACGGATCGCGAAGTCATTGTCGAGCGCAATAACGATTACTGGGGTGAAAAGCCCAAGCTCCCGCGCGTGCGCTTCGCCGTTGTCCCCGATGGCACCACCGAAGCGCTCGAGCTGCGCAAAGGCAGCTGCGATCTTTCGATTAACTCTTATATAACTCCGGATATGATCGTCACGCTCTCGCGCGACCCTGACCTGGTTGTTGAGTCTTCGCCAGGAACGCGCCTCGCCTATCTCGGATTCAATCTGCGCGATCCAATTCTGAAAGACGTGCGCGTGCGGCAAGCGATCGCGTACGCACTCGATCGTAAGCCGATGATCGAATATCTGTGGCGCGGCGAAGCGCGCCCCGCCCGCAGCGTTCTGCCTCCGCAAAGCTGGGCTTATGACGGCGACGTGCCGGCGTACGACCACGACCCGGCGAAAGCCATGCAATTGCTCGATGCCGCCGGTTATCCCGCTGTCAACGGCGTACGTTTTCACATCACCATGAAAACTTCAACCGACGAAAACACGCGACTGATGGTTGCAGTGATGCAGCAGCAACTGCGGGAGGTCGGCATTGCGCTCGATATCCGCAGCTTCGAGTTCGCCACGTTTTTTTCCGACGTCACGCACGGGGCGTTTCAGTTGTATGGCCTGCGCTGGATCGGCGGCAATGAAGATCCTGATATTTTCGAACACGTGTTTCATTCCTCGCAGTTTCCGCCCAATGGCGCGAACCGCGGCTACTATCTCAATTCTGAAGTCGACAGCCTGATCGACCAGGCTCGCCGCGAAGTCGATCCCAGGCTGCGCAAGCCTCTCTATGACCAGGTGCAGCGCATCCTCGCCCGCGACCTGCCTTACATCAATCTGTGGTATCTCGACAATGTTTTAGTGCACACACGGCGGGTGCGGAATATTCAGCTGAACCCGGCGGGAAACTATGATTTTCTTCGCACGGCGGATTTGGCACCTTAGGAATTCAGGTTTCAGCTTTGTGAGATGTCTCTCCTCAACTGGACACTGGCCCTTCGTTCGGCAAATTTTTCGATTCTCTCGCCAAAATACGGCGCATAATTAACTGAGAGACGTGCTCCAGGAGAGCGTCCGTGAGAGTCGAGCCCCATGACCTGCTCCCTGCTTTGATGGTTGCTCTGCTGTGCTGTTTCGGGGGGCTGAACGCCGCTTCGCAGAGCACGGTCGACCGCGACATCCCCACTAATTTCAAACTCGATATGCAGACCGCGGCGCGGTTGCGTCCACAATTGCTCGCCGCCAGCGATCCCGCATCCGAACTCTACCCTATC
Organism: Candidatus Sulfotelmatobacter sp.; assembly: GCA_030039195.1. Classification (GTDB taxonomy): domain Bacteria; phylum Acidobacteriota; class Terriglobia; order Terriglobales; family Acidobacteriaceae; genus Sulfotelmatobacter. The sequence continues at coordinate 15,321 of JASHQK010000594.1, read as the reverse complement.
GGCCGTATCGTCCTGGAGCGATTGGTTTCGCAGGTAGCGTCGCCGGCAAGTTTCAAATTCACCTGGGAACTGCGGATCGTTCGAGATGATCAGCTCAATGCTTATGCTTCTCCGGACGGAACCATCTATGTTGAAGGCGGTCTGGCAGAGCTTGCCGGTTCAAGCGCGGGACTCTGGGCAGCCATTCTGTCGCATGAGATCGCACACGTGATTCGGCGTGATTGGGCGCGGCGCTATCTGTTTCAGAAGGAACTGGAGGTAAGTGGCGGATTTGCCATTGTGTTCGGCGACCCCGGCCTGCCTTCGACTTCATGGTCGAGTGCCGATAAGGCTTCGCAGGAGATGGGCCGTTACTGTCGCCAACTGGAACTGGAGGCGGATCAAGAAAGCCTGATGCTGATGGCGCGCGCCGGTTACCATCCAGATTTCGTTCCGTCGTTGCATCACATTCTGCATGCGCAGGAGTCCGGCAAAAGGCCACAATCCCTCGCCGCGATGCATCCGTGCTGGGAGGAGCGCGACCGGGAACTGAGCCGCGCCTATACAGCCGCCAGCATCGAATTCAATCGACGCTGGCCGGCGTGGTATGCGTCGCCGGGAGGCAATCCTCCCATCCTGGTCTTTACCGAAGAGCCTGTGGTACGAAGGACCCCCGCGGCGTGGGAGATTCTTGTCCCGCTGCGCTGCCAGAACCTTGCAGGGGCGGTTGAGGTTGTGCTGCGGAACGATGTTCCGGCCGTCGAAAGCAACTGGCTCACGCGCCTCCCCGATCGAGAAGACTCGGGCGAAATTCGCGAGCTGACCGGCTGCACTTCAACAAAGACTACGGTCACACTTCGGGTCAACAGAGTTGGCGACACGGACTCTGCAACACGATTGGATGGGGTGTACGTGGTCGACTCCTGGGGAGTTGTATTGGCAAAAGCGGACCTTCCAAAAATGCCGCACTGATTGCTTGAATATTCTCTCTGACCAACTTCCGGGATTGGAACTGCCCACGTGTTACCATCGATTTTCGATTGGGTTCTCATGCGGATTCTTTTTATCGGCGACATCTTCGGACGGCCGGGGCGCACCATCGTCAAAGACCACTTGCCGAGTATCGTCCGCGATCACGCCACCGATCTCGTCGTCGCCAACGGCGAAAATGCGGCTGCCGGTTTCGGCATCACTCCCGCGCTCGCGGAAGAACTATTCGAGCTCAACATTGACGTGATCACCACCGGAAACCACGTCTGGGACAAACACGAAATCGTCGATTACTTCGAAACCCTCGGCAGCAATGGGCACGGACCGGCGCGCCGGCTGCTCCGCCCCGCAAACTATCCCGCCGGCATGCCGGGATGGGGCGTGTATGAGGGGGTGAAGGGAAAAATTCGTTACGCGGTCATGAATCTGCAAGGGCGCGTTTTCATGGCCTCCAATGACGATCCCTTCCGCACCGCGGATCAACTTTTGCAGAAAATCGATGCCAAAGTGATCGTCGTCGACATGCACGCCGAGGCAACCTCGGAAAAGATTTCGCTGGGCTGGTATCTCGATGGACGCGTGACGGCGCTGATCGGCACGCATACGCATGTGCCCACGGCCGATGAGCGCGTGCTGCCGAAGGGAACCGCCTATATCACTGACGTGGGTATGACCGGGCCGTATGATGGTGTCATCGGCGTCAAAAAGGAACTCGTTGTGGGCAAATTCTTGAATGGAATGCCGGTACGATTCGAACCGGCCACGGGTGATGTGCGGCTGTGCGCCGTCATTATCGACTGCGACGAGGAAACCGGCAAGGCTCGCGGCATTGAGCGGCTTATGATTACGTAGATGTTCCCGGACAGACTTCGCAAGTTTCGAACAGTCGGTCGTTCTTTCGGGCGGGGTGCAGTTTTCTAACCAGAGTCACAAGAGCCTCGTCGGAAGAGCGTGGCGCCGATGACTTTGGCAGGATTTCTAGAATCACACGAGATGGGGCGAGTCGCGTTTATCATTACGATTGTTGTTCTGGCCATGGTGTCGGCTGTCTGGGCCGCCGCCGGCGAAGACGCTTCCTCGATTCCGCCGGTCACTTGCGGAAATGGTGTGCCCGGTGGAGTGGACTGTCTGGTTACAAAAAAGGACAAAAAGCGGGCGCATCAAGCCTACGAGCGTGGGCGCGGCCTGGAACAGGCCGGCCGGTTCGAGGAAGCCTATAAGCAGTTCGATGAAGCGGCGCGACTGTCGCCGCGAACGGCGCAGTTCCTGACGGCGCGCGAACTGGTCAAGGCCCGGCTGGTCTTCGATCATATCGAGACCGGAAACGCTCTGCTGGCCTCGGAGTCGCAGAGTTCGATCGCGAAAATTCAGGCAGCCCAGGAATTTCACGCTGCGCTCGATCTCGATCCCACCAATCAGTTTGCGCGCGAACGTTTGCGGGATGCGGCCTGGGGTTCGTTGCCGCCGCACCGAGCGCTTACGCATCGGCTGATGGATGCCGGCGAAATCCACCTCACGCCGAATCGGGACGTGGCCACCTTCCATTACAGCGGAGACGTTCGAGGTCTCTTCACCATGCTCGCCGGCGCCTACGGAATCAAGGCGCAATTTGATGACACGCTGCAAAACCGGCAGGTGCGTTTTGACGTCGACAATGTCGGTTTCTTCACTGCCCTGCGGCTGGCCTGCGATGTCAGCAAAACCATGTGGGCGGCGCTGAATTCTGATCAGGTGTTGATCGCTGCCGACAATTCGCTGAACCACAAGCAATTCGATCGCATGTCGCTCCGTACTTTTATTCTGCCGCCGCACTCCTCGCCGCAAGAGGCCACCGACATCGTGAACACCCTGCGCACCATGTTCGATCTCCGCTTCATCACCCTGCAACAGTCATCCGGTGAGGTCGAAGTGCGTGCGTCCCAGCCAGTGCTGCAAGCCTGCGACCAACTGCTTGATCAGCTGAGCAATCAGCGCCCGCAGGTCATGTTTGACATGCACGTGTTTCAGATCAGCCACCAGATCACGCGAAACATCGGCATACATATTCCCAACACATTCAATCTCTACAACATTCCCGCTGCGGCGCTGGTCGGGCTTGCTGGCCAGAACATCCAGCAACTCATCAATCAGCTCATCTCCTCTGGCGGCATCAATCAGGCGGGAAGCACGGCGCTGTCAGGATTGCTGGCCCAACTCATGGGCGGGCAGAATTCCATCTTCAGCCAGCCTCTGGCCACGTTTGGCGGAGGCCTGACGTTCATGGGGCTCAGCCTCGATCAACTGGCCGCATCCCTTTCCGTCAACGAATCGTGGGCGCGCAGCCTCGAACACGTCACTGTCCGCGCCAGCCAGGGCGAAGATGCAACGCTGCACATCGGAGAACGCTATCCCATTCAGAACGCCTCCTACGCTCCAATTTACAATTCTCCACAGATCGCGCAAGTGATCGGCAATCAGAGTTACATTCCGCCGTTCCCTTCCATCACCTACGAAGACCTGGGACTGAATGTCAAGGCGAAGCCTGTCGTCCATGGAGATAATTCGGTGAGCCTCACTCTGGAAGTGCAGGTGCGTTCCCTGACCGGGCAATCGGCAAACGGGGTTCCTGTGATCTCGAACCGCGAATTCACGGGCAGCATCAATCTGAAAGATGGCGACGAAGCTGTGGTGGCGGGAGAGGTCTCGCGCAACGACACGTACTCCATGGGCGGAATACCCGGCCTGGGAGACGTGCCACTTTTGAATCAGGTGATGGCCACCAACACCAAAGAAGAAGATGATGACGAACTGATGATCGTCATGACTCCCCATATCATGTCCGACGTGAACCGCGACACTCCGGCCATTTGGATCAGCGAAAAATGATTATGTAAGGACAGCCCCGGTGTCCTCGAGCTCTGGGTTTTGGCGTGATGGGGTCGAGGCGCCCCGACCTTCCGGCGGCGCAAAGTTCGGTCAAGTCAATTCCCCGCGGCCCGTAAGCGACTTCCTTGATTCCTTGTCCACTTCTGAACAGTGGATTCTCACCAGCGCACAGTGCTCCACACTCTTGCTACCAAGGCTGGTTTCATTTTCGCTTCTGAAATGAATGCACTACGGAGACGGCAAGTTTGGCCGATATCATGCAACACCGTCAAATATGCAAGCCATAACAATGTCTGACAAGCAACAGCCGGTTGTACCGGCCACTGGGCACATCCTCATTGCCGACGACCAGGAACAGGTTCTGGTTGCCCTAGAGATGCTGTTGCATGGATACGGATTTTCGACCACGGCGGTGACCCATCCAGCCAATGTAATCCATGCGCTAGAGACAGAACCGTTCGATGGGGTCTTGATGGACCTTAATTACACACGCGACACGGTCGGCGGTGGCGAAGGCTTGGAACTGGTTTCGCAGATTCGGTCCCGGGATGGTCTGCTTCCGCTGATGGTTATGACTGCCTGGAGCAGCGTCGACCTGGCGGTCGAGGCCATGCGGCGCGGCGCGTCGGATTTTCTCCAGAAGCCCTGGGACAACCGGGAGCTTGTTCAGAAATTGCGTGAGCAACTCTCCCGTGCGGACAAACAGCGCCGGAGACAACGATTATGCGAGCAGGAAATGCAAGAGGCCCGCGCCATTCATGATGGCGCGCTGCCCAAGAAGCTTCCTGCCGTGCCAGGTTACGACGTGGCCGCCTTAACCCAACCGCTGCACTTGCTCGGGGGAGACTATTACACTGTGGCCCGCATCGACGATCGGCACACTGCAATCTGCATCGCCGATGTCGCCGGCAAGGGCTTGCCCGCAGCCCTGCTGATGTCGAGCATGCAGGCCGCGACACGACCCCTAATAGAGCAGAAAATGGCTCCCCGTGAATTATGCGCGCGGCTCAACCGCATCCTGTGCGATCTGACTCCGGTAGACAAGTTCGCTTCGTTCTTCTACGCAGTACTCGACAGTCGAGAGAACCGGCTGACTTACTGCAATGCTGGCCACAGTCCGCCATGGTTGATGCATTCCGATGGAAGAGCCACCGAGCTAGAAAGCACGGGCGCGGTCTTGGGGCAGTTCCCGCACTGGACCTTCGAACAGAGGAGCCTGCAGATCGCCAATGGCGATGTGCTCTTGCTCTTCACGGACGGATTAGTGGAGGCCTCGAACGCCGACGAGCACCCGTTCGGTGAATGTAGGCTTGTCCGCATCATGAGTAAGAACCTGACCCGTACTGCCGACGATTTGGTGCGGCTTCTGTTGGGCTCCGTCGCGGAGCATTGCGAGCGACATTTTCAGGACGACGCCAGCCTCATCGTGCTCAAACGTAGCGAACGATAATGAAGCAGAGAGGAGCATCATGCCAGCAGCGTCATCTGCGAGCCGGAACTCGCATCAAAATCCTCCAACGGATCGGCAAATTTCCTCAACTCGGGATAGCGTTGAATCAGAGACGGCGGCGCCTGCACCCGCTTGGCACCGATCATCGCTTTTAACTCGATCGCATTTGCGCCCGCCTTGCTCTCGAAGTGATTATTCGTAATCACGTAGGTGGCCTGCGCCTTTTCGGCGACATTCATGATCCGCTGCTTCCAATCTTCGAGTTCTTTTTCTTTGTAGAGATAGTTGTAGCGATCGTTGCGATTGTCGGAGTCGAACCACTGCTCGTAATTTCGGCCGTGCAGCCGCACGTACCCCAGGGCATTCGTCACATACTCGGTCGGGCCGAGCGATTTGCCCATCACGGGCTGATCGATATTGCAGAACCCGACATCTCTCTGCGAAAACGACGCCAGAGTTTCCGGATTGTTCCAGCTCGAGTCGCGCACCTCGACCACGCGCGGATATTCGATGAATTGCCGCAGCAGCCGATCGAGATACTCGCGATTCAACGATGTGTTCTTGAACGAAACCGGAAACTGGATCAACAGCGCACCCAGCCGTCCTTCATTCGCGAGCGCATCGAGGCCCTCCCGCGTGAGTCTTTCATCTTCGTCCGTGGGACGAATGGTGGCGGCGGAAGTGGGCTCCATCACCGCAAGCGGCGAATGCGTGAATGCACGATACAGTTTCGCGGTGAACAGAAATCGCGGATTCACGGCGATTCTGCGGCACCACAGCTTCGCCAGTTCCGGCTTGAGCGGTCCGTAGAAAGAAGTGTTGATCTCAGTCGTGTCAAAAAATCGCGCCAGATATTCCAGCGGATGAGTCTTGTTGTGCTGCATTCCCGGAGGATAAAAAATCCCCTCCCAGTCTTTGTATGACCACCCCGCCGTGCCGATACGGATCTTCCCCATATCGACGCGCTCTGCCGCAGCTGGAGCTGTGGATTCCATCGCTCGCACCAAATGATCACGCGGGAACTGCAAACGAAGGGCTGGCCAAGATTAGCACGGACCGGCGTCCGCCGCCGCTCGAAGCTGATTCAACAACCCCTGCGAATGCGCGTCTTCGCCCGTGTGCCGCGCTTCGTCTACACTGTCGAGAATCACCATTCGACAGGAGGATCTCGTGCCTGCCATTCGCGCTCTGTTCTGGGACGTCGGCGGCGTGCTGCTTACCAACGCGTGGGACCATAACGAACGTGCAAGAGCGCTCGACCATTTCCACCTTGATGCCAGGGAGTTCCACTCGCGCCACGAAATGGTCGTGTCGTCGTTTGAACGTGGCAAGCTCACTCTGGACGAATATCTCGACCGGACTATTTTTTATCGCGAGCGGCCGTTCGCGCGCGCCGAATTTTGCGAGTTCATGCTCTCGCTCTCGCAGCCGTTGCCACAGAACCTCGCGTTTGCCCAGTTGCTGGCGGATTCTGGCAAATATCTTATGAGCACGATCAATAACGAGTCGCGCGAGCTGAATGATTACCGGGTCGAAAAATTTGGCCTGCGGCGAATCTTCCGTTTGTTCGTAAGCTCATGCTTTGTCGGGCTGCGCAAACCAGAACGCGATATCTATCGCATGGCGCTGGAAATTACGCAGATTCCCGCCGAAGAATGCTGCTTCATCGACGACCGCGCGCTGAACCTGGAATGCGCGAAGGCACTGGGCATGCACATCATCGAAATGAAGGGTTTGGATTGGCTGCGCTCCGAACTCGCCAGACTCGGCGTGAGCGCATGAGAAGGTAGGGACAGCCGCCCTCGGCTGTCCAAGGGGCGGGTGCCCCACCCAACGCGGTGTTCGTTGGGTGGGGGATTTCCATAGAGGACGTGGGGAGTGATCCGGCTACTTCGTCCTTCCACCCTCAACTTTCAACGTTTCCGTCGCCGCAGCCTGCGCCGCCGCCAAACGTGCTGTCAGCACTCGGAACGGCGAGCAGGAAACGTAGTTGAGTCCGGTACGATAGCAGAACTCTACCGACGACGGCTCGCCGCCGTGCTCGCCGCAGATCCCGACTTTCAGGTTCGAACGAGTCTTGCGTCCGCGCTCGGTCGCCATCTTGACCAGCTCACCCACACCCTCCTGATCCAAAGCGGCAAACGGATCCTGCTTCAGAATTCCTTCCGCAAGATACGTCGGCAGCACTTTGTTGACGTCGTCGCGCGAGAAGCCAAACGTGGTCTGCGTGAGATCGTTGGTGCCGAAGGAGAAGAATTCGGCTTCTTTCGCGATTTCATCCGCGACCAGCGCCGCACGCGGCAACTCGATCATGGTGCCGACCATGTAGTCGATCTTGGTTCCCTTCTCTTTGAAGACTTCATCGGCGACGCGCCGCACAATGTCACCCTGGTTCTTCATTTCCTTCAACGTCGCGACCAGAGGAATCATGACCTCGGGCAGTACCTTCACGCCTTTCTTGGTCATGTCGACGGCCGCCTCGAAAATCGCCCGTGCCTGCATCTCCGTGATTTCGGGATACGTAATGCCAAGACGGCAGCCGCGATGCCCGAGCATGGGATTGAACTCGTGCAGTTGCTCTACGCGCTCCAGGAGCTTGGGCAGAGCTTTCTTCAGATCGCCTACGCCCTTCACGCCGTAGTCTTTGTACTTGGTTACAAGTTCTTTCTTCTGCTTGGCGCTGTACCGCGAGAGCAGGGCGATATCGACCATCAACTCCTCGCGCCGCGGCAGGAACTCATGCAACGGCGGATCAAGCGTGCGAATCGTCACCGGCAGCCCGTCCATTGCTTTGAACACGCCGGCAAAATCGTCGCGCTGCAAGGGAAGCAGTTTCTTGAGAGCAGCACGGCGATCTTTTTCGTTGTCGGCCAGAATCATGGCGCGCATGTGGCCGATTTTCTTCTCGCCGAAGAACATGTGCTCGGTGCGGCACAGCCCGATGCCTTCCGTTCCGAATGCCCGCGCCTGAACCGCATCGCGCGGAATATCAGCATTGGCGCGGACTTTCATCTTCCGGAAGGGCTCGGCCCAGCTCATGAACTGCAACAGCTCGGGATCGTCGGCCTTTGGCGGAATGGTGTCGAGCTTGCCTTTGATCACGCGGCCGGTCGTTCCGTCGAGCGAAATCCAGTCGCCTTCTTTGAACGTCTGTCCCTTCACCTTCATCGTGCGCGCTTTTTCGTTCACGTCCACATCACCGGCGCCTGCTACGCAGCACTTCCCCATGCCGCGCGTCACGACGGCGGCGTGGCTGGTCATGCCGCCACGCGAGGTCAGAATTCCTTTCGCGACTTCCATGCCGTGAATATCTTCCGGCGTGGTTTCCGCGCGCACTAGGATGACTTGCGCTTTGCTGTCTTTCTGTACGGCTTCGACGGCCGCGTCTGCGGTAAATACGATCTGCCCGACGGCCGCGCCTGGTGAAGCCGGAAGTCCGGTTGCCAGCACTTCGACTTTCGTCTTCTTCTCATCGAGCCGCGGCACGAGAAAGTCATACAACTGGTTGGGATCGACGCGAAAGATCGCTTCTTCTTTCGTGATCAGGCCCTCGTCGACCATCTGCAAAGCCACGCGGACGGCGGCCAGCCCGGTGCGCTTGCCGTTGCGCGTCTGCAGCATATAGAGCTTGCCATCCTGGATGGTGAACTCGAAATCCTGCATGTCTTTGTAGTGTTTTTCCAGCCGCGTGGTGATGTCGTGCAGCTGGTTGTAAACCTCCGGCATGATCTTTTCGAGTTCGGAGATGTGCACCGGCGTGCGAATGCCCGCGACCACGTCTTCTCCCTGGGCGTTCATCAAGAATTCGCCGTAGAACTCTTTTACGCCCGTGGCAGGATTGCGCGTGAAGCCCACGCCCGTGCCGCTGGTCTCGCCCAGGTTGCCGAACACCATGCACTGCACGTTGACCGCTGTGCCCAGCATGTCGTCGATGTTGTTGATGCGACGATAGTGCTTCGCCCGCTCATTCTGCCAGGAGCGGAACACGGCATCGCGCGCCATCACCAACTGCTCGTGCGGATCCTGCGGGAAGTCGCGCTGGGCATGCTTCTTGACGACCTTCTTGTACTCGGCGATAACTTCCTGCAATGCCTTCGCGTCAAGATCCGTATCCATTTTTGCTTTCTTCTGCTTCTTCTTCGCCTCGAAAACTTCATCAAACGCAGCTTTCTCGATGTCGAGCACGACGTTGCCGAACATCTGAATCAGGCGCCGGTAGGAATCGGCAGCGAAGCGCGGATTATTGCTGCGCTTGGCCAGCGCTTCGACGCTCTTATCGTTCAAGCCGAGGTTCAGAATCGTGTCCATCATGCCGGGCATGGAAAATTTCGCGCCGGAGCGCACGCTGACCAGCAGCGGATTGTCGCCCGCGCCCAGTTTCTGTCCCTGCAGCGCTTCCAGGCGCGCCAGGGCTTCATCCATCTGCGCGTCAACCTCTTTGGATAGAGACCCGCGCATGTATTCGCGGCAAGCCTCGGTCTGAATTGTGAATCCCGGAGGCACAGGCAGGCCGGCGTTGGTCATCTCGGCCAGCCCGGCGCCCTTGCCGCCCAGCACATCTTTCATCTTGCCGTCGCCATCGGCCTTGCCACCGCCGAAGAAATACACGTATTTGGTTCCGGCCTTCTTTGTATCCTGCGTCTTCGTTTGTTTCACTTCAGCTTCAGGGAGAGTGATTGTCGCCATATGAGTCCTTTATTGTTCAGAATTTAGGCACGCAACTGCTTTGAATCAAAATGCGTTGTCATTCCGAGCGCCGTATCGTGGCGCGAGGAATCTGCTTTCTGCGCGCCGTCAAACAGCAGATTCCTCCCCACGGTCGGAATGACAAGTGGGATGTGTCATGCCTTCCCTTCCGCCACGATTTCGGAAAAATCCGCGATCGTGGAAAATTCTCGTAACAAAGTTTCGAGCAGCGCCAGCCGGTTCGCCCGTACGCGCGCGTCGTCAACCATGACCATGACTTTATCGAAGAAACGGTCAACCGGCTCGCGCGCAGTGGCGAGCACAAGTAGCGCATCACGATACGCCTTCTCTTTGCCAAGCGTTTCGATCTCAAGACGGTGATCATCGAGGAACGCCGCTAACGCCTTTTCCTCGACAGGTGACTCGGGCAGCGCTTCAAATCGGTCTGCGATAGCGATCCTTTTCTCCGCTGCTTGCTTCAGGATATTTCGAATGCGCTTGCACGCCGCTCCAATCGCCTGGAATTCGGGCATGTGCAGAACCTGTTTGACGGCCTCGGCGCGCGCGAGCGCGTCGACCACATCACTAGAATCCGCGGCCAGTACGGCTTTCACCACGTCATACTCGTATCCGCGCAGATCCTTCAAATAGAATTCCAGCCGCTCGCGGAAGAAGGCTTGAACGGAAGACGAGAAGGCCGCATCTTCGACGAACTTTTTCTCCGCCTCGGAATGCTGATATCCGGCGCGCGCGTCGCGCATGAGATCGTTCAACGTCAGTGGTAGTTTTTTCTCCGCGATGATTTTCACAATTCCGTTCGCCTGCCGCCGCAACGCGAATGGATCTTTCGATCCGCTGGGCACCAGCCCAAGCGCAAACATTCCCGCGATCGTGTCGGCCTTATCGGCAATCGAGAGCACCGCACCCTCAACGGACCGCGGAACCTCGTCGTCAGTCGATTCGGGTTTGTACTGATCGTAAATAGCATCGGCAATCGCCAGGCGCGTGGCCTCGGGCAGGCTCGCGTCCAGCTGCTGCGCGCGTGCATAGAGACCGCCGACAATGCCCTGCAGCTCGGTGAATTCTTTTACCAGTTCGGTGGTCAGATCGGTCTTCGCCAGACATGCCGCTTTGTGAATCACGCCCGGACGAACCGCCATCCCAGCGCGCTTCAACTGCTCGCTCAGCCAGCTGGACAATCGTTGCACGCGCTGCGTCTTTTCGTAGTAGCTGCCCAGATCTTTCTGGAAAGTGACATGCCGCAGCAATTCCAGCCGGTCGAGCAACGATGATTTCTGATCAGTGTCCCAGAAGAAACGGGCATCGTTGAAGCGCGCGCGCAGCACGCGATCGTTACCGTGTCGGATCAGCCCTTGCGGATCGCTGTCGGTGTTGAGCACGGCAAGAAAATGCGGGAGCAGCTTGCCCTCGGCGCCTTCAATGGCGAAGTACTTCTGGTGATCGCGCATCACCGTGACCAGAACTTCTTCGGGCAGCGCGAGAAATTGCGGATCGAATCCGCCGAGCACGACGGAGGGAAACTCGGTCAGATTCACGACGGTGTCGAGCAGAGCCTTGTCTTCGCGCCAGCGCGCTCCCGCGATCGTTCGCGTTGCAGCATCGAGCGCCTTGCGAATCTGCTGTTCGCGTTCGGCGCGGCCAAGAACTTTGGCGGCGCGAAGCGATTCGATGTAAGACGATCCCGCGCGTGCGATTTCTACGACTCCATCGTGCAGAATTCTGTGGCCACGCGAGGTCTTCCCTGCTGGAATGCCGGCAAACTCAAACGGAATCGCCTCGCCATCCAGCATCGCCACCAGCCAGCGCACCGGACGCACAAAGCGCTCCGTCGGCTTGCGCCAGTACATATTTTTCGGCCAGTAAATCGAGCCAATCTCTTTGGGCAGGCCTTCCGCAAGAACTTCCGCCGCAGTGCGTCCTTTTTTCGTGACCTTGGCGGCGATATATTCGCCTTTGGCAGTCGTCACACGCTCAAGCTGCGTGACATCGACTCCGGCTTTCTTGGCGAAGGCATGCGCCGCAGGCGTGGCCTGGCCATCTTTGTAAGCGACGTTCACCGACGGCCCGGTGATCTGCTCGACCACATCCGCTTGCGCCGCAGCGATTCCTGAGGCCAGGATGGCCAACCGCCGCGGAGTTTCCAGAGCCGTAATTTGCGAAGCCGCCAATCGCTCGCGCGTAAGCAGCGCGCCGACGCGCTGGCGCAACTCAGCCGATGCCGCGTCAATCATGCGCGCGGGAATCTCTTCGCACCCGATCTCTAGCAGGAAATCTGGCATGCCTGGAACTACTTAGTATCTCAAAATCTGCGGCTCCGCGAGTGTGATGATTATCACATCGGGCTACGAACGTCCCAGTTCGGGCTATCCCACGGGAGTGAATTTCTCACGCTTGCGCTTGGGTTCGCGGGCAGGCTCAGGCTCGTCCGGCGTTTCAGATTGCCCGCCGCCGCTCCGCTGGTTCTGCTGATCGACCCAAGCTTTGGCGATTCCCACGGCAAGCGCCCGTACACGCGCAATCACGCCCACTCGTTCCGTCACCGAAATCGCTCCGCGCGCATCGAGAATGTTGAACAGATGCGAGCACTTCAGACAAAGATCGTAGGCCGCGAGCAGCGGCGCGGCGCTCTGCTTCGGGAGATCCCCACCTTTCATATCCGCCGCGACTGGTCCGGATATCGCGCCCGCTCCTTCACGCAGAGATTTCCCTTCCCTTTCGTAAGACTGCAGAATTCCTCTGCACTCCGCTTCATACAGCTCGAAGTGCTTCCAAGTCTTGTCGACGTCGGCCAACTCGAAGTTGTAAACAGAAAACTGCTGCTCATCGGCAAGGCGCACATCGCCATACGTCATTGCCTTGCCGGTTCGCGGGTCGCGCGCCCAGACGATGTCGTAAATCGAATCGACATCCTGCAGGAAGGCGGTGATGCGTTCAAGGCCGTACGTCAGCTCAGCGGAAATCGGAAACAGATCGATGCCGCCGCACTGTTGGAAATAGGTAAACTGGGTGATCTCCAGTCCGTCGAGCATGACCTGCCAGCCCACGCCCCACGCGCTGAGTGTGGGCGCTTCCCAGTTGTCTTCCTCAAACTTGATGTCGTGCTGGCGCAGATCAATGCCGATCGCGGCGAGCGACTCGAGGTAAAGCTCCTGAACGTTTTCCGGCGGAGGCTTCAGGATGACCTGGAGCTGCATGTGCTTGAACAGGCGGTTGGGATTCTCGCCATAGCGGCCGTCAGCAGGACGGCGCGAGGGCTGCACATAGGCCACTTTGTAGGGTTGCGGTCCAAGCACTCGCAGAAAAGTCTCCGGGGCCATCGTGCCCGCGCCGACCTCTACGTCGTGGGGCTGCTGCAGCACGCATCCATGCTCAGCCCAGAAGGTCTCGAGACGAAGCACGAGTTCCTGAAACGTGAGCGGGTTGGAGGAGGCTGCCATATAGAGTTGCGGGTCCCGAGTTGCGAGTCGCGAGAGAAACAGGCTATCACCAGGCCGTAGTTAAGAAGGCTAAATCACACGCAAGTCGCAGGAGCACAGCAGACTAATGATTGATTGTAATGGAAGGGATCGGGAAACGTCAGCATCATCAAGCGTTTCTTGCCAGAGCTTCGGAGTCACTGCGCTCCAAAAGCTTGCACGCTGAGCGCGCTGAGAAAAGCGCGCAGAGAGCGCCGAGAACGCTTCAGCCTCATTTGCCCAGACTTGACAAAGCCCCTCGAATTCATTGCGGGCTGAGCTTTTCCAGCATTCCGGCCGTGACCAGCTTCTTCTCGATGTGACGCTGCAAGGTCTGGATCAGGAATTTGCGCAGGTCGGCGCATTGCGATTTCGGCCATGGCATCCCGACAAAAGTTTCGACCGGAGCGCGGAACATCTGCGCTGCCAGCGTGCGCGATTCGCTGGAAATTTCCGACGAGGCCAGACGCTTGTCGTCAGTGCACATGAGTCCGTCGGCGAGGGCGTGGAAATAGGCGCGGCTGCCGTTGAGGCTGCGCCCGCAGACCACGCACTCCAAGAATTCCGGCAAAAATCCGGCCAAGCGGGTCAGCCAGAGTTCAAAATACGTGACCGGCATCCAGATCTGCGGCCCTGCCACAGCCTGCAAGACAGAGAGCGTAAGGCGAAAAACGGCGTCATTCGCCTCGCGATCCGGCAAAAGCTCGTCGAGCAACTCGGCGATGTGCCCGAGGGCGACTGCGCGGGGATAGCTGATTTCGGAAGCCAGGGGCGATTCGAGAACTTCGCAGGCATCGAGCCGCACTAATTCCTGCCGTTCGCGCACGTCATAGAAGGCACGCACGTAGGTCAGCGGCTCGAGCGCGCCGCCGAACCGGCGCTTGGATTTTTTTGCCGAGCGGGCGACGCCGCGAAGTTTCCCTTCCAGTCGCGTGAACAATGTGACCAGAAGATCGGCCTCGCGCATGGGATAGGTGCGCAACACGATCGCTTCTGATTCCCGCAGAGCCATATCTGAGCGTGATTTTAGAGCTTCCCGGCACTACCGTGCCGGGCTTTCATGTTTCGCCGCTGTGCGGCTGGTGCGCGGTTAATCCGCCTTTACCCTGCCATGGCGAAAATCCCACCCTTCGACCGGTTCGGGGCAGGTTTTCTCGTAAATGCGGCGAGCAGTGGGGCACCCCATTTCCATTTTCGCATCCGGAGCAACACCCGGAGGTAACCCGAAGTAATCACCCGTCGGGTTGCCCTATGTCACTGAGGGGCCATTCCCGTCACACCTGGGGGATGCGAAAGTACAGGTACCGCGGGACGAGCCGCACGTTGTACTCAAGTCACTATGGCCAAATCCATCGATCGCGCCCTCCTGAAAGCTGTCATTGGAATCGTTTGTGTGCTCTCTGCATCTGCCGTGTGTGCGCAGCATCATCCTGTTCTGGCAGCGGAAAACAACCTTCCCACAGCGCCATCCGTGATGGCGTCCAACAGCTCTTCGTCGCGATTGCCCGCGGATGAGACTCCGGCAACTCCCATTGAGGCTGCGCCAGCCTCGCCATTCGTAGCCGTGCAGCCGATCGCAGAAGTCCCAGGCGAGACAACGCATCGTTTCTGGGATCGTGAGAACACGCTACTGTTCGCAGCAGTCGCGGCCGGAGCCACCGCCGATTTCTTCACCACCCATGCCAATCTGGCCAGTGGAGGCCAGGAACTGAATCCGATCGCGCGCATGTTCACATCAAGCACACCCCTGCTGGCGACGAATTTCGGATTGGAAACGGCAGGAGTGATCGGCATCAGCTACATGTTCCACAAGACCGGACATCACAAGTTGGAGCGACTCACCTCGTTTGTCGATCTAAGCGGTTCGGTCGGCGC
>JASHQK010000593.1 GCA_030039195.1 Candidatus Sulfotelmatobacter sp. | reverse complement strand
CCGAATTATTGCAAGGAAAGAAAATCGACTACCCGCGCTACGTCGTCGACGCCACATTCAAGAAAGCCCCAAGATCTCGCAAGCCCGCCGAAGAACAAATCCCCCTCGGCACCGGCGAACTCGAAGAACCACTCTAACCAGCTGTGCGCCACCCAGAAGGCAGGTGTGTTCGACCTCCACCACCCTGCGTGATCCCGACGCGCCGTGCTTTCACCAACGGCGCGAGGGATCTCGCGTGCAGCTTAACCGCCCTATGTCTCTGCTCAGCGTCATGCCGAAGTCCCGCGCCTTCAATCTCAACCACCCTGCGTCATCCCGAACGCCCCCGCTTTCACCAGGGGCGGAGGGATCTCGCGCGCAGCTTAACCGCCGCTACGTCTTGCACAGGCTTGACCGCATGCGATGTTTACTCGTCACCGACAAGATTGACCATGCCCGTGTACAAGGCGAATGAGACCCGCGCCAGATCCCTCACGCGGTTGAAAAGCGCCGCGTTTTCGGGATGACGCACCCCGAGAACGATCATGCCGAGCGCAAAACGATACTTCGTTTACATCGTGACCAATCGCCCGCGCTCGCACGTGCTTTACACGGGAGTGACCGGAAGACTTTCCCGGCGCGTTTTCGAGCACAAAAACAAACTCGTCCCCGGTTTCACCAGCCGCTACAACCTGACACGGCTGGTCTATTACGAGTGCTTCGTCTATCCCGACGCAGCGATCGCCCGTGAGAAGGAAATCAAAGGCTGGCGTCGCAGCAAGAAGATTCGGCTCATTGAGTCCATGAATCCGCATTGGTGGGACCTAGCCGAATCATGGTTTGACCTCTACAAGCCAGCCGCAAATGCAAGATAGAGGCCGCCTGTGCATCGCGCCCCCATACTTCGCGCCCTCATCCCGAAGGCGCCGTGCTTTCACCAACAGCGCGAGGGATCTCGCGTGCGGATCGTCGCCACCAGCCTTGTGCCGCTGCGTCATCCCGAAGCGCCGTGCTTTCACTACCGGCGCGAGGGATCTCGCGTGCAGCTTAGTCGTCGCAGCCCCTCGCACTGACCTATCGCCTCGTTTCACCCCTCCACTTTTCCACAGAAATTTATTTTCTTTTTGTGACGCATAACCTTGACTGAGAAATCCCACACGTCAAACTGGAGGTATGCAACCCAAACCAGAAAACAATCCAAAGCAATCATCCACTGGACGCCTCGCGACCCGCGGCGCCCGCATTAGGTCTTTGATTCGAAAGAATTTAGTTGCAAGTCCTGATTTTCCAAGATTATACGCGGAAGTCCTCGAATCCGAAGGCTACAACTTCAATCAAGCCAAAGATTTAGCTGTTCAGCTGCAAAAAAAGTATGGTGTGCACAAGCCTCAGCGAGGCGTGCCCACCTGCTCTCACATCATGGTCACCGGAGTCCGTTGCCAATCGCCCGCTCTCCGCGGCGAGCAATTCTGCTACTTCCACCAGCGCATGCTCGCGGGCGTCGCGCTTCCGCGCACGCGTCTCAACCACGTCGCGCTGCTCGAAAACGAAGAGGCCATCCAGGTCTCGCTCATGGAAGTCGTCAATGGACTGATGAGCGGCGCGATCGACCTGCGCCGCGGAGAGCTGATCCTGCGCGCTCTGAACACGGCCGTGCGCAACTCGCGCCGCGTTAAGTTCAACATCGATACCGAGAAGATGGTCCGCGAAGTCCCGCACTACGAGCAGGAAGCCGAGGCCCGCGAGCGCGCGCGGGAAGAAGTCCGCGCCGAGATTCACCGCATGCGCGCCGAATCCGCGCAACAACTCGAAGAGAAAACGCCGGCAGCAGCACAGGAATCCGCCGCACCATCAACGTCATCGCCGGCGCCCGCTGCAGTCGCGCCAGCCCCGGCATCGCAGAAGGCCGCCCCACCCGTGCCAGATGTCACCGCGCGCAAACCGCCGTCAGGAGTCAAATCCGCAGACGTCAGGGAGGATCGCACGCTCGCTGCCCGCGCGGGCAGTTGAGAAAGAAAATCACGAATTCAAAATCCCCACCCAACGAAAAACCTGTTGGGTGCACCCCGCGCCGAGGTTAGAAGCAGATTCCTCGCGCGATAGGGCTGCGCTCGAAATGACAGTTCTGTTGCAAGGAATAAAGCGCGGCACGGCTGTGCTCGGAATGGCAGCTCCGCTACTGGGGCAGTTTGAAGTCGACGGTGATCTGGGTCTGAATTTCGACGGGCTCGCCGTTAAGCAGATACGGCTTGTACTTCCATTGCTTGACGGCCTGGACGGCAGCGCGGCTGAGTTGCGGATCGCCCTTGAGAACTTTGATGTCCTTGATCGTGCCCTCTTTGGAGATGATGGCGTCGAGCTCGACCGCGCCTTCGATGCGCATGGTCAGAGCGCCGGTCGGATACAGGGGCGCGACTCGCTTGACGATCAGTCCCTGGGCGACGCCCTGGGAGATCTTCATGGTCTGAAGGACCGGTTTCGCGGTTTGCTGATCCCCGACGATGTTGGAAAGATCGCCAGTCGAGGCGGACGCGCCAATCCCGATCACGCTGGGTGCGGGCGAATCGGAGGTGGGAGGCGGCGATTGAACATGCGGTGCGGATCCACCCTTGACGACCAGAGGCGCGACGGTTTCCGCGGCGGGTGCCGGGGCGTTATTGGCTGCGGGCGCATCCTTGGAAGTCGCGGGAGACGGCTTGGGCGAAGTCTTGTCAGCATGAGACGGTTTCTCCGCTTTCCCGGGGAAGAATTCGTCGCCGCCCGCATCGTCGGCGGCAGAAGTTGTGTTCTCGTCCGCTTTCGTCTCAGAAGTGGAAACGGGTGCCGCCGGCACGGGCTGGGTTGTGACCGGAGATGGCGGCTGAGTGCTCGGTTGAGGCTTGGGAGCAATCGCCGGCGGAAGCGTAGTCTTGGCCACTGAGGGGCTACTGTGTTTCGGGAAGTAAGTCCACCCTGCGTAGGCGCTGGCGGCAATTACGATCGCGGCGACGAGACCGATAACAATCTTCTTGCCTGATCCGCTGGAGGGCTCAGCAACATTGGCGCCGCCGAAGGTGAACGTCGGCGGGGCAGGCTCACTCCTGGCAGGCGCGGGCGATGCCGCTTGCGCTGGCTGTACGGGCTCGACAGACTTTTCGGGCTTGATCGCGGGGGCCGCTGCCGCGGGTGAGGAAACTCCAGGTTCGCGTGCGGGAGCGGGCGCGCTGGCAGCTCCGCTTCCGAAAGTGGTTGTTGGAATCCTGGGGCTCGCGGCTGGAGAGCTTGGCGCTACCGCCGGGGCGCTGAATGAAGCTGCAAATGGGGCGTCCGTCTTGGGGGACGCGGCCGGTGCGGTAGCGGTGGCCGCCGCATCGTTGGTGATGCTGGCAGCCATCTGTGGGGCCGGAGCGGTTACGGGCTTCGGGACTGGAGGAATCGTCGGACGCGATGCCGCAGTCGGCGCCGGCTTTGGGGCTGGCGCTTGACGCATACCGGTGACGGCCAATCCTGCTGGTTTGGCGACGGGCTTTGGGGCTGATGGCTTTGGCGAAGTCGCCGGCGCTGACGCGGAGGTTGCTGCGGACGGCGCAACTGGCGCGGGTTTTCCCGGTTCGCCCTTACGCAACAGCCCGCGCGCGACGCGCAGAGTTCCTTTCGATTGTTCGACATTGATGGGCTTGGTCAGGACGAGGTTGGCACCGATACGAAACGCTTTGGCCACCCCGGCCTGACCCTCCACAATGGCTACCGCAAGCGAGGCCTGGTTTGACGTCGAATTGCGCGCGCTTTTGAAAAGTAACGTGGCATTCTGCTCGTTATCGCAGTCGACCACGACGGCGTCGAAGTGCTGGCTCATCAACTTCTTAACCGCCGCAAAGGGCTCGGTGCAGGGGTCGACACTGAACTCGAGTTCGGTCAAGACCTGCGTCACCGTACGAGCTGTTTTTTCGTCGGGGCAGAAGAGAAGAGCTTCGTAAGCCATACCAAGGACATCGTAGGTACAGGCGTAAGGGCCAGCAAGTTACGGCGGTAATTTTGAGCTCTCAATTCCCACTTGTCAGTTCTCGGTAAAGCGTCGGAGCCGCAAGCTGAACGGTTGGAGCTGAGAGCTCCGGGTACTTAAGGAGAATCCGACAACGGCAGTGCTGGGAACCGAGGACTTGCGGTTTGCCCCTAAAATAGGGCCTGCATGTCGCACCCATCCGGGCGCATTCCGATGTGGCTGAAGATCGGCTGGACGGTCTGGCTGATCGCGTGGGCTCCGGTATATTGGCGGCAATACGGAGCGCAGAATTTTCTGTTCTTCTGCGATATCGGGAATGTGCTGATTGGGATCGGCCTGTGGATCGAAAGCGCGCTGATTTTTTCGTGGGTCGCGTGCGGATTGCTGGTATTCCAGACGATCTTCACCATCGACTTTATTGGCGCGCTGCTCACGACTCGTCACATATTCGGTGGAACGGAATACATGTTCGATCCGCATTTGCCGCTGGCGGTCCGACTGCTCAGCCTGTTTCATGTGGTCACGCCGCCGCTGGTGGTGTGGGCGATCTGGCGGATTGGTTACGATTCACGCGGATGGAAACTGCAGACGCTGATGACGTGGGTTGTGGTTCCGATTAACTATTTTTGGCGGTCGCAGTACGACGTGAATTGGGCGCGGGGATGGTTTTTCCACGAGCAGCACATGGTGCCGGGATGGGCGTATCTCGTGCTGTATTGCACGGTCGTGCCGTTGTGCGTGTATTTTTCGACGCACGTGGCGTTGCGGTGGGCAAGCCGGAGGTGGCGCTTCGGGGGCTAAAGCCCCAACTTGAAAAAGCGCTTGACCCGGCCCCGAAGGGCCGCTCTTCCACAGCGCAAGTTGAGTCCGGGACGGAAGGGCCGCTAGGACAAAAACGGAAGACGCCGATGTCATGGGTTCCCACACAACGAAAACCGCGTTGTGTGGCGCAGCCGGTCCCACGTCTCGCAAGGACGGCGAGACATGGGGTACCCCTGTGCCGGACAGCCGAGGCATGTGCCTCTACATGCCTTTGGGGTCGGTGGACGCGGCGAGCTTTTTGATTGTCGCTTCAGCTGTTTCTTTTTCCGCTCCATCTTTGGCGAGGTAGAGCGTCTGGGATGGCGTAGCCAGGCCGCTGCCTGACTCTTCGACAATATCCATCATGCGCAGCAGAAGATCCTCGCGCACGGCAGCATATTCGTTGTAATCGCGCGTGAGCGCGTAAGCGAAAACCTCAATCGTGAGAGACGAACCCGCCACGTCGGTGAGACGCACGCGCACCGTCTTGCTCTCGATCTTGGCGTGCGTGGCGAGCAGATGGCGAATTTCCGCGAGCACGTA
>JASHQK010000592.1 GCA_030039195.1 Candidatus Sulfotelmatobacter sp. | reverse complement strand
GTCGGCCGAGTTCCAGACTGCGCGTGCCGAGATTCCACTGGAAGACGGATCGCATGAATGGGATCCTAGATGAAGCTTACGGCTTTTCGACGATCCACTTCGTCATCAGATAGCGGCGGTGGTCTTCAAAGCCGAGCCGGCGATAGAGTTCAATCGCCGGGTTGCCGTGATTCACTTCTAGGTGAACGACGGTCAATCCGAGCTGCCTGGCCTCGTGCGCGAGGAATTCGAGAGCCCGACTTCCAAACGCCCTTGCCGCAGCATCATAAGGTTATCGCGTGCGCTGTCTGCCGTCACCTGCGCTGAACGGCGGCTTTGCCTCGGCCAGGAGCTTGCGCTGCCGCGGGTCCGGTTCCGGTGGGAGGCTTGCGAACGCCTTCAAGCAGTTCCTTCAGAACCGTCGCATTGTTCTGGCTTTCATTTTTTGAGGCAAACAGCAGCGTTAGCCGTTTTCTCTTGTGCGCCAACTGATACATTCTTTCGAGCGCCGCTCCAGCCTGCGGCTGCGAAAGTTCTTTCAGATATTTTGATCGAAAACTTGCCCACTCTGCCGGTCGCGCGTGATACCAGCGGCGCAGATCGTCGGAAGGCGCGAGGTCGCGTAGCCATTCATCGACAGCAGCGCGCGCCTTGGTGAGCCCGCGGGGCCACAGGCGGTCGACGAGCACGCGCTGGCCATCCGCGGCGGATGGCGGGTCGTATACGCGTTTGATGGCGACTGGCATCAGTGACCAACCTTTCTTCTATTATTGTAAGGCCCGTCAGTCGGCGCATCGAATCCGAGACCCGGCGCTGAATTTGTGCAGCATGCCCTTGGAGGAAGACAATTGACCGATTATGCAGGCGCACGTGGCCGCGCGCGCTGGCTGGTGGCAGCCGCAATTGGCACGCTCGGCCTCGCCATGATTTCTGGCTGTAACGTCGAGCGGCGCAAATCCGATGCGGAACTGGGACTGAACCCGCAGCAGGCCGCGGGGCGCAGGATCTACGACCAATCTTGCGATCGTTGCCACGAGCCCTACTCCACGCGCGGAAAGAAAGGACCGGGACTGAAGGGAGTGTTCCAGCACAAATACCTGCGGCTGAGCGGGCTGCCGACAAACGACGATCGTGTGAGCGATATCATTCGACTTGGTCGCAACGAAATGCCCGCATTCAGCCAGACTCTAAACCAGCAGCAGATCGACGATTTGTTGGCGTATTTGCACACCCTGTAAAGAAGGACTGCCATGAAGGCACTCATTCGATTCGGCTTCTTCTCTCTTGCATTCGCGGCAATCTCACTCGCATGGGGCCAGGACGCTGATGGCTGGTTTGAGCAGTATTGCGACGGAGCGGAATTTCATCTCACCAGGTTTACTTCGCAACCCGGGGCCCAGGAACTCACATTTTGGTTTAGGACCCCGATTAGTTTCGACCTTTATCCGATGGGGTCCGATTGGGTGAGCCTTTCAGTGAGCACGACCTGTTCTATCGCCGAAAGGTGTGGCGATTGGACCGACGCTAAGATGCAGTTTCAAAAAAGAGCGAAGCATGTTGTGTACGGTAGGTACATCGCGGACGTTGCGGGCAAACATATGGAAGGCCAGTTCCGAGTAAAGGAACATCGTCACAAGAATCCTCAACACCTCTGCATGTGAAGAGTTGAGCACTCATTGGTTCCTGGAGAGTTGGCAAAGTTGAAGAAGAATGCAAATCCCGAACTGTTTCGTGAGCTTCCTGCGGTCGACGAGTTGATGCGGAACCGCGCCCTTTCGCCGCTCATCGAGGAACAAGGAATGCCTGCCATCGCGGATGCGGCACGAACCGTGTTGGCGCGGTTGCGCGGCGAGATTGCTTCTGGACTGCTGGACGCGAATTCCCTGCATATTGTGTTAGACGGCGTAAATGGAGCCATCGAAGAACAGCTTCGCCGGGAACTTGCCTATTCGCTCCAGCCCGTGATCAATGCGACTGGCGTGATCCTGCACACGAATCTAGGACGTGCTCCGATTGCCGAAACCGCGTTCGAGCATATCCGCGAAATTGCGGCTGGGTATTCGAACCTTGAGTTTGGGGTCGAAGCCGGTGAACGCGGAAAGCGCGATGTGCATGTGGCTCGGCTCTGGCGCAAGCTGCTGAGCGAATCGGCAAACGGTGCCGAAATCTCGACGATCGTCGTGAACAACAATGCTGCGGCGGTCTTGCTCGCACTGAATACGCTGGCTGAGGGTGGCGAGGTCATCGTCTCCCGCGGCGAACTGGTTGAGATTGGCGGATCGTTTCGCATACCCGAGGTGATGGCCAAATCTGGGGCGATTCTGCGCGAGGTGGGAACCACGAATCGCACCAGAATCGCTGATTATGACAATGCCATCACCGAGCGGACACGCCTGCTGTTGCGCGTGCACCGGTCAAATTTCGAGATCAGCGGATTTACCGAGCAGCCTTCAATTTCGGAGTTGCGCGATCTGGCGCAGCGGCGCGGCTTGCCGCTGATGGAAGATCTGGGCAGCGGGGCGCTGGTCAATCTCGAGAACTTCGGCATTCGCGGGGAGACCAACGTTCTCGACAGCCTTCGCGCTGGCGTCGATCTTGTGACCTACAGCGGCGACAAGTTGTTGGGCGGACCGCAGGCGGGATTGATCAGCGGGCGGGCGGAACTGGTCGCGCGCATGCGATCGAATTCGCTGTTTCGCGCGCTGAGAGTCGGCAAGTTTACCTATGCAGCGCTGGAAGCGACGCTGCTCGCGTACGTCAAGCGCGACCACGATGCGATTCCCGCATTGAAGATGATGCGGCTCACCAAAGATGACATCGGCGAGCGCGCGGAGCAAATTGCGAAGCTGCTGACGTCAGCGAAACTCAAAATTGAGATCATCGACGGCGAATCGGTGATCGGCGGCGGGGCAGCGCCGTCTTCGGTGCTACCCACCTGCTTGCTCGCAGTCACGAGCCAGGATTTAACCGCCGATGAGTTGGCCGCGCGATTGCGCAGATGCACTCCGCCGATCATTGCGCGGGTGGAAGAAGGACGCGTATTGCTGGATCTACGAACTGTCTTTCCCGCGCAGGATCAGAAGATTCTTGCCGCGCTCTCGGTCATCGCGGCCTAGCTCGATCCAATTCGGTCATTCCGCTTTCAATTTCTCCAGCAGCGCCTTTTCGACTTCGCGGGAATGCTCGGCGCTAAGTTTCTTTCCATCCGAAGTCAAATAGAAAGTGTCAATCGCCATCTGTCCTTCGGTATCGATCAGCGCGATTTCGATGTTGCAGTGCCGATCGGAGAGGGAGGAGGCGATCCGGTGCAACAGCCGTGGACGATCCTGCGTAATGACCTGCACGAGCGTGGTCGTGGCCGAGCAGGTGTGATCGAATTCGATTTTAGTTTCGACCTTTACCTTGGCGATCGCGCCTTTCTCGGAGCGCTGCCGGTCGCGCAACATTTTCTCGAGATCGGCCTCGCCTAGTAGCACGCTCGTGACGCTGTTGCGAAAGCGCGCCCACTCCGACAGATTGAGCTCCAGCGTGCGAAAACGATCAGTGAAATGCAGGGTGTCTACCACCGTGCCGGCCTGATTCGAAAATGCATTGGCTTTGACGATGTTCATGCCCCACGCCGCCAGTACTCCGGCGAGCGTGGCGAACAGGAATGGACGATCCTTCGTGACCAACGTAAGTTCGTACCAATGGCGCCCGCGCTTCAACTCCACCTGTACCGGATCGCGGGCCAACTCGTCAGCCATGTGCATGTGCCGCATGATTTCCTCAGCGGTATGCGCCAGCAGATAACGCTGAGGAAAGCCTTCGAGAAAGTCCTTGAATTTCGTTTTAGCGACAGGAGCCAGCGAGCGCAGCCGGGCCAGCTTGTCATCATTGACGCCGGCGTGCACGCGCTGATCGGCGCTGCGGTTCAGGTAATTTTCCGCAGCAATGTAGAGCTGCCATACGTTTTCCGCTTTCCACGGCGTCAATGCTTCCGGATTCACCGCCTTAATGTCGGCGTAGGTCAGCAGGCAGAGCATCTTCAATCGCTCGGGCGTGCCGATTTTCCCAGCGAACGCCGCAACCGTTGCCGGATCAAAAATATCGCGCCGCAAAGCCGCTGAAAGTTCAAGATGATTGCCAACCAGAAACAAAACCTCGGCACGCTCCTTGGGATCGACGTCCAATCGATCCATCGCGCGGTTCGCAATGTTCAGGCTCGATTCCACGTGATTGCCATTGGGCTCGCCCTTGCCCGTATCGTGCAGCAAAAGTGCCAAATACAGCAGCTCCGGATCTTCGAGCTCGCCGAGCAGCTCGGCATAGCGCTTGTCCCATTCCGACTTCGACTGCTTCAATCGGTGCAGGCTCTCGATGGCAAGGAATGAATGCTCATCAACGGTGAAGCGGTGGTAGAAATCGCGCACGACGAGCGAATCGATCAGTTTCAATTCCGGCAACAATAGCGTGAGCAGGCGCAGCGAGTGCATCGCGCGCAGCGCGTCGGCTGCGTGCGGCTGCAAAAGCGTTTCCTGCAGATAGAGCCACAACTCGGCGCCGCGAGGAGGCGTTGACGCGAGCGCCGGAAGAGCCTGCTCGATGCGCATTTCGGTCGTGGCGCTGAGTTTCAGTCCATGATGCGCCATGAAATGAAACAGGCGGAGCAGGACTTCAGGATCCTGAAGCGCCGAGGGTTGCTGCAGAAAGATCAGCCCATCGACCACAGAAAAGTCGGTGGTCGAAACCCGCGAGCGCCAACTCTGCACCTGCCGGTACAGTGCAGACCAGGCCTCGGGAATCTCTTCCAGAAGCTGGGTGACGGCGCGCTGCACGGTGCGGGCGTGACCGAAATAGATCCGCATCCAGTCCGCAGCGGAAAGTTGCTCGGCGTCGCCAGCCCCGATTTTGCGGGCGGCAGCTTCATCCTGGGCTTCCCAACTCAAGGTGTTTTCGTCGCGCCCATGGCGAAAATGCAGGAAGCAGCGCGCCGACATCAGGAAATCGAGTGCGGATTCCAGTTGCTTTCGGACGGGCCCGCGAAACGGGCTGCCTTCCGGCCAGTCATGCAACTTGTCGATGGCGGAAATCAACGCCAGCCAGCAGGCGACGTTGTAGTCGCGCAAACCGCCCGGAGCTTCTTTCAGATTCGGCTCGAGATGATAGAGAGTGAGGCCGTATTTGGCGTGGCGTTCGCGCGTGACTTCCGCCAATCCCTGCACCAGGGCTTTCGACTCGCGCATTACGAGCTTGGGAATTACCTTGTCGTGCAGCCGGCGGAACAGCTCGCGATCTCCAGCGAGGTAGCGGCAATCGAGAAGAGAGATCGTGAATTCGGTATTGTTCGGATCGTAGCGCTCACATTCAGAAAGCGTGCGTGAAGCCGGACTGAGTTTTAACCGCAGGTCCCACAATTCCTGCGAAAAGCGGCGCACTGGATCTTTGAAGGCCTGTTCGGCGTCGCGATCGGCAAAGAGAAAAAGCAGGTCGATGTCGGAATAGGGGAACAGCCAGCCGCGTCCGAAGCCGCCAGTGGCGACCAGCGCGAAATTGGCGGGACCACCGGGCGAAGACGGTTGGCTGGATGATGGCTCCCCAACGGAAATGAATTCGTGCCAAAGCTTATGGAGAATGCCTTCAATCAGCAGTGTGCGCTCGGCGGCAGCGGCGCGGCCATCGCTGGTGCTTTCAAATTCGCGGCGAATCCGAGCGGAGTGTTCATTGAGAGATTCCCGCAACTCGCTGATCAAGGAGGACGCCGCTGTCATGGGAATTAGATCACTCCACCGTTTCCGCAATCCGACGTGCAGATGGAGACGTCCTCAATTGGATTTCCCACTTCTGGCAAAGTCGGCCAGAAGTGGGGCACCCCTCGCCATCTGACTGATCAAAGCGCTCCCTCGCCGCGTTCGTCATTGCGGATGCGAATGGCTTCATCCACGCGGGAAAGAAAAATCTTGCCGTCGCCGATTTTCCCGGTGCGCGCCGCTCCCAGGATCGCGTTGACAGCCTTATCCACAAGACTGTCGGCCAGCACCATTTCCAGCTTGGTCTTGGGAATGAGATCGACGCTGTATTCGCGGCCGCGATAGACCTCCGTGTGGCCTTTTTGGCGGCCATGTCCGCGGACTTCCAGCACGGTCATTCCCTCGACCCCAATTTCCTGCAGGGCGGTTTTGACCGCTTCCAATTTCGAATTCTGAATAACAGCTTCCAGCTTGGTCATGAGTTCTCAGATCCTGTTCTGCGTTCTCGGGTAGAGCGGGCACTCTGGCCCGCGAAGCGTTAGCCAGTTGTCCCTCAACGCGGACAAAAGTCTCCGCGCCACACCAGCTACGCCGACGCTTCCCAATAGTAACCTTCTTCGCCGTGCTGCGAGAGATCAAGGCCTTCAATCTCTTCCTCTTTTGAAACCCGCAGTCCAACGACGGCATCTACAATCTTCAGGATGATCAGCGTTCCCACAATCGCCAGGCCCCAGGCAATCAATACGCCCACGAGTTGATTGAGCATCTGGTGAGCATTGCCTTCAATCCATCCCGATGCCAGCGTGTTGCCCTGCGCATCTTTGAAGATCGGATTCACGGCGCTCACCGCGAAAACGCCGGTCAGCAGGGCCCCGATCGTTCCTCCCGCCCCATGCACCCCGAACGCGTCGAGCGAATCGTCGTAGCCAAACTTCGCCTTCACCCTGGCGACCATCCAGTAGCAGAAAACGCCGGCGATCAATCCGATCCCGAGCGCCGCCATCGGCGTGACGAAACCGGAAGCGGGAGTGATCGCGACAAGTCCGGCCACAGCACCAGAAATTCCTCCCAGCACGCTCGGTTTGCCATTGCGAATCCATTCGGCGCCGGCCCATCCCAGCGCAGCGGTGGCCGCGGCGAAATGAGTCGCCACAAATGCGCTGGTCGCCAGGCTTCCTGAAGCCAGCGCGCTGCCGGCATTGAACCCGAACCAGCCCACCCAAAGCAGACATGCACCAATGAAGCTCAGCACAACACTATGCGGCGGCGTCGGTTCTTTGGGATATCCCAGCCGCTTGCCCAAATACAACGCGCACACCAGCGCCGATACTCCAGATGTGATATGAACGACGGTTCCGCCGGCGAAATCGAGCGTGGGAAATCGCCCCCCGAGTGAGGCATTCAGGAATCCGCCTTTCCCCCACACCATGTGTGCCATCGGATCGTAAACAAGAATCGACCACAACACGGTGAACAGCACCATGGCGCTGAACTTCATACGCTCGGCAAACGCTCCCGCGATCAGCGCCGGCGTGATGATGGCGAACATGAGCTGATAGACCATGTAGGTCTGCGCCGGGATGGTGGGCGAGTAATCAGCGTCAGGCGCGGCCCCGACGCCGCGCAAGAAAATGTGCTCAAATCCGCCCATGAAGCCGCTTCCCGAGCCAAACGAGAAGCTGTAGCTGAACAGCGCCCAGAGCACGGTGATTACAGCCATCAAGGCAAAGCTCTGCATCATGGTGCCCAGAACATTTTTCTTGCGAACCAGCCCTCCGTAAAAAAGGGCCAGCCCGGGTCCCGTCATCATCAGAACCAGAGCGGCGCTGGTGAGCATCCAGGCGTTGTCTGCGGAGCTTTTCGCATCCGCCGCCTGTTGTTCCAGCTTGGCGAGGCGCGTACTCGAGTCGGCCGCGCTGGTTGTTTGCGCCCCCGAAGTCTGAGCACAAAGGACGGGCGCCATTCCCAGCACGAGGAACGCGCCCAATACTCCAACGATCAGCAGTTTTCGAATCGGCAATTTTTGGTGGCTCCCTCGTTGGGTTTCCTCGGCGGCGCGTCAACGGCCATCTTCCATCGCCGCACAAGAAATACCGACGGAAAATGTACCGTCAGGCAGGCGCTTCCCGGAAATTGAAACTATTTATCGTGTCTATCAGGAATTGTTATTTCGCAGGAAGGCTGGGTCGAGCGCCGCGCTGACGCGATTAAACAACGAGATTCCCGCTCGATGGCCGATGTTGGTGCTCCTACGGAGTTCCCCTGATTCCCGTTGCGCCTGTGAGATGACAGCTTAATTTCAGCAGGCGTTCCCAACAAGTTGACGGATGAAGAGGGGCACCCGGTCAAACTGAAGCAAGGCACGGAAGTGGAAGTAAAAATCGAGTCGGAAAGCGTAGTGAACGCGGAAAGACCGGAGGATTCCTCCTCGTCGCGCGAAACTTCGCGCCCGTAGAGTCGTGCCGCTAGCGGCCGCCGCTCTTCGCGGGTTCCGGATCCGGAGTTTTAACGAACTTGCTGTCATCCACGGGCACGTTCTGCTGGATCTCGCTGATCTGAATCGTGAATCGACCCTCCGGGCGGGACAGCGTCCAGCGCAGCGGAACTTTTACCCCGTCGTTTTCTTTGTAGCCGGTATAGTCAATTTGCGTGGGTAGAAGGCCCAGAGCTGTATCTGCGAAACGCACCATCCGGACGAGTAAGCCCGATTGCTCGTCGAAATAGAGCAACATCGGTGGCTTACCCTCGCGTTGTCCCATCACAACATAGGCCGGCTGATCGTCAATCTTCTCCGTGCCCCGCACTTCGGCGTGGCTGAACATCTGCTTGAAATGCGCCGCCAGATGCAGATCGGCATCGATGGCGGCTGCCTCGAGTTCGCTGCCGTGCATCTCGCGCGCCCGGCGGCCCGTCATCCCCAGCCATCCTTCGTGGCCGTTGAATGCCGTCACGCTTTCTCCCTCCGGCAGGTGCGTGAACGAAATCCGCTGGTCGGGCGCTTTCGAATAAATATCGATCGGGAATGACTTGCCGCCGAAATCGATCGTGCCCTTCATCACCCGGGTTGTGATCTTGTCAATGGCGGCTTCTCCTCCCGCCGCCTGAAGATATTTATCGAGAAGCTGATCGGCCGTCGGCCCGGCGTCTGCCTTCGTCTCGGTTTGCGCCATGCTCGGAGCGGCCAGTGTGTTCACCTCAGCCACGGTGTCCGCCGGTTCGCCGCTGACCGCCGGAATCGCCAGTGGACGCGCGCTGCCGCGATGGCACGAATAACAGGTCACCTCGCGGTGGCGATCAAAATTGTCCGCGTTGATGGCATACATCATCTCGATCATCTTGCGCGCGATCTGCTTGGGCTTCTTGTCGTCTTTTTCGAATGCTCCCTGCACGTGGCAGAAATCGCACTCCACGCCGAGCGATGCGGCAATGAACTGCATCGTGGGAAACAACTGCTCGGCCGGAACTCCCTTGAGCACCTGGATGTTCTTGAATGTCTGCTCCGCGGTTTTTGCTCCTGCCTGCGATTGCGGAGCAGCCGCCATCTGCGCCACCGGGCGCGGCTGCGCCTTTACGCCGATGATTACTCCACAAAGTATGAAAGCAGCCGTGACCACAATCGCCGGGACTTGTTTCACAGTTCGCCATCCTCCATGAGAGTGTCAGAAGTGTAGCAGGTCGAACGCAGTCGGGCGGGAACTGTATCATCGGAATTGTCCTGAATTCATTGAATCTGCAAGTACGCGTGGGAACACGAAGGCCGCACAACGCCGCTCTCCTTCGCGCCCTTTGTGGTGAATATGGCACTACGAGGTCATCGCGAGAAGTCTAGGCGGAGGGAACTCGCGCCAGGCTGAGCAGGCTCCAAGCCACGTACGCCAGCAGCATTCCGACCACAGCTGCACCGACGAGAGGACGGTAACCGGTTTCCAGCAGATCGGCCAAAATGCCGGCAACGAAGATGAACAGGAAAGGCATGGCCCCGAGCAAGAATCCAGCTCCGGCGAGATCCGGATGAGCCATGCCAAGCACTAAAAACAACACGGCCATCAGCAACGGTGCGGTGTTTCCAAAATAACGTGACCGACGCCAGACAGCGTAGGTCAAGATCGCAACGGGTAAGGCCAGCATCATCGCCGGACACGCGCGGACAATCTGCCACGCAACCTGCTTGTAGACTCCGAAAACCATGAACCCACGCCAAGTCGCTCCCCAGAAGTCAGCGTGCCGCAGGCTCGCCGCGAACGCATGCGGACGGAAAAAGTAAATGCTGAATAGGAGAACGCAAGCGACCACGCATGCCGCACTCCAGATCACCGCGGCGGCTTGGCGCCGGACGGGAGCAACGTAAAACATAAAGGCGAGTGCGATCGGGACTAGCACGATCATGGAAAATTGCGATCCGATCGCGATGGCGAAGGAAACGCCGAGGAGCACGATGCGTCGCCAGTTCCACAGAACAACTTCCCGCGGTGCATAGAGCGTGTGCGCCACCGCAATCGACGTAAACACCGCGCCGAACGCGCCCCACGTGGCAAGGATCTCCGGTTCGGTGTGCCAGACGGCGCTGGCCTGAATGAACTTTGGCGAGAAACAGTAAAAAGTCAGCGCGATGAAGCCGCCGGTATTGCCGCACAGACGCCGCGCAACATACCACAACGACGCGCCAAGAAACATGCCAAAGGCCATGAAAGGCAGACGCGGCAGCCATTGCCACTGGGCCGAGGACTCGCGATCGAAGTCGCGAGGCCAGGCCAGCAGCGGCGCCGACGACACCAGATACAACAAAGGCGAATGCTGGCGATCGAAGCCGTCGGCTTCAGAAAATGAATCCGCCGTGGCCGGCTCCAGCAGCGGTGCACCGGCCACCCCACGTCCGTGCCACTGGCGCCAACCTTCGCTGATGCGCACCGCTTCCTCGTCCTGCGGACCCTCTGCCGTGCGCAGTTCCGCATGCACCAGCCATGCGGCCTGGAGAAGAAAGGCGAGCAACAAAAGTCCGGCGAGAAATTGCGAGTGTCCGAAGCGCTCGCGCGTGAAATATGGGCGCATATACCCGAGCCGAGTGTTTTACCATGGCGGAGAGATTTGCGCACAGCGATTCCGTGGTTGACGTTTAAATCCCACCACTAAGGACACAAAAGAAGGGGAAGTATATGAAATTCAGTTTTGTTCGCGCATTTGCGGTTAAACGGAAGTGCGGACGGTATGAACGACCCTGAGATCAGAGCTGAGGACACACCTCGGGCGCAACCGCCTCTACCGATTACTTCACCAGAATTCTCTGCAGTATCCCAACCGTCGTACGCGCGAGCTCTGTTCTTCGGCCCGCAGGGACTGCGCCCCGGCTGGGGATTCACATTCTATGTGCTCGCGTTTCTTGTGCTGCAGCGCCTGACCAATTCCTGGGTCACAGGCTGGGTGCGGCTTTCTCCGCGAATGAGTACTCGAATCAGCGAGATCCTGTTCGAACTTGCAGCACTCCTGTCGGCTGTCATACCCGCCCTCGTTCTCGCCAGAATCGAGAAGCGCACCTGGGGCGCATACGGTCTTCCGCTTCGTCGCGCTCTAGGAAAACTGTTTTGGCTCGGCGCCGTTTGGGGATTTCTCGGCATTTCCGCGCTGATCGCTGCACTGTATGGGCTGCACGACTTCGACTTCGGACGAATCGTGCTGCACGGCATGCGCATCGCGAAGTTCGCCGCATACTGGTCTGCAGCCTTTCTGCTGGTCGGCCTGTTTGAAGAATTCCTTTTTCGCGGCTACACGCAATTCACGCTGGCCCGCGGCATTGGATTCTGGCCCGCTGCGACCGCACTCTCCCTCTGCTTCGGATTGGTTCATCTCTGGAACGAAGGCGAGCGCTGGACGGGCGCGCTGGCTGCTGCTTCGATCGCCCTGTTCTTTTGCCTGACCTTGCGGCGCACCGGCTCTTTGTGGTTTGCCGTGGGATTCCACGCCGCATGGGATTGGGGCGAGTCGTTTTTCTATTCTGTTCCCGACAGCGGCTTGCCCGCGCCAGGACATTTGCTGAATTCATCGCTGCACGGCTCAGTCTGGCTCACGGGAGGATCGGTCGGCCCGGAGGGAAGCGTCTTGTGTTTTCTCGTGATCGCGCTGGCTTGTATCGCCTTCGATCGTGTGTATCCTGCGCGAGAGACGAAACCAAAATAGGTGGGTGCCCCACTTCTGGCCGATTTTGCCAGAGGTGGGGACTTCGCAACGCCCGTCACGACTTACTCATTTCTTTCGCCGCATCTCGTCCGGACCTTACGCAGTCGGGCACGCCGATGCCGCGATATCCGTTGCCGGCAAGCGCCAGTCCCGGCAACTGCTGGCGCAGACGCTCAATGCGTTCAAGGCGTTCCAGATGCCCCACGCCGTACTGCGCCATCGCCGACTGCCACTTGTAAACGCGCGCGAACAGCGGATCGGCTTCGAGGCCGAGAACCTGGTGCAATTCATTGCGCACGATTCCGACGATCTCTTCGTCGCTGAGCGACCAGACATTCTCGGCATTGGATCCGGCGAAAAAGCAGCGCAGCAGCGCCCGGTCTTCCGGCGCGCGGTGAGGGAACTTGTTGTGCACGAAGGTTGCCGCCAATAATCGTTTGCCTTCGCTGCGCGGAACCAGAAATCCGAAGCCCGGTGGCAGGGATTGCCGAACCTCTCGATCGTAGCCGAGTCCCACTGTGATGGAAGAACTGTATTGGATCGCTGCGAGTTCCGCCGCCAGCTCCCGGCAATTGCTCTCGAGAATTTCCGCGGAGGACCGGGCAGGCAGCGCAACAATGACGCGATCGAATTGATCGGATTGCAATCCCGCCGAGACGGTCCATCCTCCGGCCTGTGGTTGAATGGCCTGCACGGTTGCATTCACCAGCAGGCACTCCGGCGTGAGCTGTCGAACTGTGCTTTCGGCCAGGGACTGCATTCCATTTCTTAGCGATGTAAACAGCGGCGGCGCTGACTTCCGCATAGACTTCATCTTCTTGCGCGCAGCCAGCATGGCGCGGCCCAAACTGCCATGCGTGCTCTCCATCTCGGCGAAGCGCGGCAGGACCGCACGCACGCTGAGATTTGCCGCTTCTCCGCCGTACACACCGGAGAGCAGCGGATCGGCGAGCCGATCCACCATCTCAATGCCGTAGTGCCGTTCCACGAATGCCGCGACCGATTCGTCATGACCCACGCTGCGCGGCGGATGGTAAAGCTCCTGCATCATGCGTAGCTTGGTTTTCCAGGAAAAAAGCGGAGAGAAGCCGGTCGGCAAAATTTTGGTTGGAACCAGGAACATGAGCCCGTCGGGCATCTCGACCAGGCGTCCCCGAGTGAGAATGTAGGTTTTTCGGTCGGCATCATTCGACCCGATGAGTTGATCGCCGATCCCGAGCGTGCGAGCGAGATCGGCTGCCCAGGGTTTTTCGCTTACGAACGAGTCAGGGCCCGCTTCGACCACGCATCCGTCAACATGTTCGGTCCGGAGCACGCCCCCAAGGCGCGGCGACGATTCATAGAGAACATACTCGATGTCGGCCCCAGCGCGGTGGCGTTGTTCAAGTTCGAATGCGGCGGCCAAGCCGGAGATTCCGCCGCCAATGATGGCGACGCGCGTCATAATGCTCTCGAATATTCCTGCACGAACCGCGCCAGATGCTTCACATTTTCGACCGGAGTTTCGGGCAAGATGCCGTGACCAAGATTGAAGATGTGCCCCGGCCGTCCGGCGGCTCGTTTCAAAACATCTTCCGCACGAGATTTCAGTTCTCTCCAATCCGCAAACAGCAACACCGGATCCAGATTCCCCTGCACGGCACACGCATGGTTAAGCCTCTGCCAGCCCTCATCCAGCGGAACTCGCCAATCGAGCCCGATCACCTCGGCTCCCGTTTCTTTCATGGCCGGCAGAAGCGTTGCGCTATCCGTGCCGAAATAAATAATCGGCGCGCCGGTCTTCTGTAGACCTTTGACCATGCGCGTGACGTGGGGAAGAACATAGCGGAGGTAATCTTCCACGCTCAAGCACCCCACCCAACTGTCGAAGATCTGGATCGCATCCGCGCCCGCCCGAACCTGCTCAGCCGAGTACTCGCTCGTCACCGCGACCAGCTTGCGCATGAGTGCGTCCCACTCGGTGGGGGAGTTGTACATCATTTTTTTCGTATCTACGTAATTTCGCGAGCCACCGCCCTCGATCATATAGCTGGCCAGTGTGAACGGAGCACCGCAGAAACCGATCACCGCAACGCGATCGCGGAAATGTTTCGCCACCAGGCTCACAGCTTCGGAAACATAACCAAGTTCCGCCGCCCGATCAGTACGCAATTTCGCGATGTCTTCCTTTGTGCGCACCGGCTTCTCGATGACCGGACCCTCGCCTGCAGAAAAGTGAAACGGCAGGCCCATCACTTCCAGCGGCAGCAGAAGATCGGCAAAAATGATGGCGGCATCTACCTGCAAAATTTCCGCGGCGGTAATCGTAACTTCCGCCGCGAGTGGCGGCTTCTTGCAGATTTCGAGCAGCGAATGCTGCTTGCGCACGGCGCGATATTCGGGCATGTAGCGCCCGGCTTGGCGCATGAACCAGACCGGCGTGTGCTCGACCGCCTGCCTCTTGCAGGCGCGCACGAAGCTGGAATTGGGCGCGGACATGAACTGATGAATGTAGCATTTTTCGTCCCCGCTGCGTGCATGAAGCTGTCGAGCTTCGCCCGACCGGACAGCCGACGGCGCCTCCACTCCATCGCGCCAAATCGGGCGTGCTCGGACCCCGGGCCGTCCCTACATTTCTCTATTTATGCGACACTGAACTGGGCGCGCTCAGAATTCCGGAGGATTGCAAGTTCATGGCACGTACTGGAATCATCACGGAAAAAGTTCAGCTCAAATCCGATGGTTCGCCCATGCAGGCCTACGTTGCGCGGCCAAAGGGCAACGGCCCGCATCCCGGGCTCATGGTCTTTCAGGAAGCATTCGGAGTCAACGCGCATATCCGCGACGTCACCGAGCGCTTCGCCGAGCAGGGATACGCCGCGATCGCTCCGGAACTTTTTCATCGCACAGCGCCCGCAGGATTTGAGGGCAACTACGGCGATTTCCCGTCGATCATGCCGCACTATCAGGCTGTAACTCCGGAGGCGGCCGAGGCGGATATCCGCCCAACCTACGACTGGCTGCATGCCAACTCGCAAGTCAAGAAAGAAGAAATTTCCTGCGTGGGCTTCTGCATGGGCGGACGCATCTCGTTCATCGCTGATAGCATTCTTCCCCTGCGTGCCGCCGTTTCGTTTTACGGAGGCGGCATCGCTCCGGGACTACTCGATCGCGCATCATCGTTGCGGGCGCCGATTCTGCTGATCTGGGGCGGCCTCGACAAGCACATCACGCCCGAGATTCGGCGCTCCGTTGTCGATGCCGTCGCGGCCCAGCACAAGCCATACGTTAACGCGGAATTCTCGCAGGGCGACCACGGATTCTTCTGCGATCAGCGCCCGGCGTATGAGCCACGCTCGGCGCGACAAGCGTGGGCTTTGACTTTGGAGTTCCTGCGGTCGTGAAAGCGTTTGGGATTGCGGTTGCCGCAGCGGGGCTGGCGTTCCTATTTGCTTCGCGAACAAATCCCCATACTGCCTCCGCAAAGACCACCGAGACAAGGACGTGGCAACCCGGCGCTGTTTCTCATCCTCCCGCACAGAGCTCAACAGGTGTAGGGACACCGGCGCAGCCCGCCGCTCCGACTTTCTACAAAGACGTTCTGCCCATCCTCCAGGACCATT
The DNA here is from genome assembly GCA_030039195.1 of Candidatus Sulfotelmatobacter sp. Taxonomy (GTDB): domain Bacteria; phylum Acidobacteriota; class Terriglobia; order Terriglobales; family Acidobacteriaceae; genus Sulfotelmatobacter. The sequence continues at coordinate 6,345 of JASHQK010000592.1, read as the reverse complement.
GTCAGAACTGTCATCGCGCTGGCGAAGTCGCCCCAATGCCGTTCGAAACCTATGACCAGACCAAGCCGTGGGCAGACATCATGGCGCACACGGTCGAGATGCGAATGATGCCGCCATGGTTCGCCGATCCGCGGTACGGACATTTTTCAAATGACCCGTCACTGACCGAGCAACAGATTGCGGCGATCGTGGCATGGGCGAAGTCTGGAGCTCCTGCGGGCGATCCGCACGATGCGTCGGCGCCGAAAAAATGGACGACGGACTGGAACATCCCGAAACCCGGTCTAGTCCTGAAAATGCCAACTCCCCTCGAGATTCCGCCGCACGGAGAAATCGAATATACGTACGAAATCGTGCCCACACATTTCGCCGAAGACCGCTGGGTGCAGATGTCGGAGTTGCGTCCGGGCAGCCCCGCTCATGTGCATCACGCGGTTGTCTACATCCGGCCGCCGGATTCGCCGTGGCTGCGGCATGCTCCCGTCGGCCAGCCCTTCACCGCTTCCACCCTGACTGATCCCGAGGAGAAACGTCAGGCGCACGAAACCACCAGCGATCTGCTATTGGTCTACGCGCCGGGTAGTTCGCCCGACCAGTGGCCGGATGGCATGGCAAAATTCGTCCCCGCGGGATCGGACCTCGTCTTCCAGATGCACTACACGACCAATGGAACCGCAGAGACAGATCAAACTGAAATTGGCCTGGTGTTTGCGAAGGCTCCGCCCAGGCAACGCGTCATCACGCTGCAACTGAACAATCACGCGCTGCTGATTCCTCCCGGCGCCGACGATTTTCGCGTGGAAGTGCAAGGCACGCTGCCTAATGACGCCGTGCTGCTCAGCCTCTTTCCGCACATGCACCTGCGCGGCAAGCGCTTCGAATACGACATCGTGCATGACGATGGCAGCGCAGAAGTGCTGCTGCGGGTAAATTATCATTTCCACTGGCAGTTGAGTTATAGGCTAGCTGTGCCGCGCTTGCTCAAAGCGGGAACGAAACTGCGTGCGATCGCCTGGTACGACAATTCGAAAAATAATCCGCACAATCCCGATCCCGATAAATTGGTCACCTGGGGCGATCAGACTTCCGACGAAATGATGGTGGGATTCTTCGACGTGGCTGTGCCGGCGGGAATGGACAAATGGAGGTTCTTCGAACGCCGCGGCACTTTAGACGAACACAAATGAGCCACGGATATTCACCGATTTCTACGGATGCAAATTTCTAAGGAGGGGACGGTTTATCCACGGCGGTCCGTGGCTACGCTCTTCCCTTTTTGGCCGCGATCGCCGCCTGTTTTCCAGCGACTTCCCACGGGCGCTTCGGACGTTCTACTTCCGGCTTGTCCCGATCCTTGATTCGGTCGTACTGATAGGCCTCGCTCACCGTCCCTAGCGATTCGTTGTACAGGCTGGGCAGGCCGAGCGCGACTTTCAATTCCTCGGCAAACGAATGCAGAGCCTTCAAATGGTCAGCAGTCGCTGGAACTTCGGTCTTTGAGGTTTTCAGGAACTGCTGATATCCGCGGTTGACCAGCTTGGAAATTTCGCTGCCAATCAGGTATCCCGGGTAGGCAAAAATCTTGACGCTATCGTCGGGTCCCTTCTGGATCGCGGCCGAGACATTGTATTTCCGCAGAAACACGCGGGCGGTGGTGCCGGGAGCGTCGGTGGTATCGAAGCCATGATCGCGCAGCCAGGCTAGCGCTTCTTCGTAGGTTCGTGCTTCAATTGCTTTAGGCATTCTTTCGTTTCAACCTTTCTCTGCCGGCTTGGCTCTCTATTTGGATGCAATCTTATGATGACCGGGCGTAACTTTACATGAAGAGCATCGCCGGGCGAACTTTTTCATCTAAGTAAAATACTACATACCGCGTTTGGGACCTTCTAGCACATTACGTTGGTCACGGCATTGTCGTACAAAAATGGCGCAGAGCTCAGCTAAAACCGCTGAAATGACGACTCCGGGAAAACACAACGGACACGGCGAAGTCGCGTCAGGACTGGGCGAAACGCTCGGCCACACGTTGATGGAACGCATCGGTAACACGCCCCTTTTGCGCCTCGATACCCTCGTCCGCGATCTGCCGGGCATAACACTTCTGGGTAAGGCCGAATGGTATAACCCCGGCGGGTCGGTGAAAGACCGGGCCGCCGCCAACATCGTTGTCGAAGCCCGGCGCACCGGCGCGCTTCGGCCCGGCAAAATTCTGCTGGATGCGACCAGCGGCAACACCGGCATCGCCTACGCCATGCTCGGCGCGGCAGAAGGATTTCCCGTTACCCTGTGCATGCCCGAGAATGTTTCGCGCGAACGCAAGCAGATTCTGCAGGGATACGGCGCGAACATCATGTATACCGACCCGGGCGATGGTTCGGACGGCGCCATTCGTATGGCCCGCGAACTTGCCGCGCGACATGCTGATCAATATTTCTATGCCGACCAATATTCCAACGAAGCCAATTGGAAGGCGCACTATCTCGCGACCGCCAACGAAATCTGGCAGCAGACCCAGGGCCGCATCACGCATTTCGTCTCTATGCTGGGGACGAGCGGAACGTTCGTCGGAACCACGCGCCGGCTGAAAGAGCTGAATCCGCATGTGCAGTGCATTTCGCTGCAGCCTGATTCATCTTTTCACGGGATCGAGGGCGCCAAGCACATGGCCAGCGCGATCGTGCCGAAGATTTATGACCCGCACCTGGCGGATCAGAACCTGGAGATCTCGACGGAAGACGCTTACGCCATGGCCCGGCAAATGTCGCGCGGAGCCGGATTGCTCGTGGGAATTTCCGCTGCAGCGGCGGTTGTCGGATCACTGAAGATTGCCCGGGAGTTGCCGCTGCGCGGCCGAGGTGACGAAGCAGTGATCGTCACCATCTTGTGCGACTCAGGCGAAAAATATTTGAGCGAGAGATTCTGGACGGAAGGGTGATTGCACTGCGAAGTCCCCGGAGATGGCAGTGTCATCCTGAGCGGAGACGGTTTTCAGGCGAAGCGAAGGATCTCCCGCGGAACGGGATTTTCGTAGCGGGAGATCCCTCGCCTCGCTCGTGAAGGCGCGAGGCTTCGGGATGACCAGGTCAAGTTCATCTCGCGCGACATGAATGCCGATGCTGAAGATGACAAACAAAGACTATGCCGCCATTCGCTGCCACGGCGAAGAGACATATCCGCACGAATGCTGCGGCGTGCTGCTTGGACGCTTCGAAGACGACGGCATCCGCATTGTGACTTCGACGGCACGCTGCGGCAACACCCGCATCGACTCCGCTCACAACCGCTACAATATCGACCCCAAGGAACTCATCCGCATCCAACGCGACGGCCGCGAGCGCGGCGAGGAGATTGTCGGCTTCTATCATTCCCATCCGGACCATCCGGCCCAGTGGTCAAAGACAGATCTCGCCGAAGCTCACTGGTTCGGCTGCTCCTACGTGATCACGAGCGTGGAAAAGGGCAAAGCGGCGATTACGAACTCCTTTGGACTGACCGGGTCGGATGAGAACGATAAGCGCCTGAGCGACGAACTAGTTGAGGTCGCCTGATACCTTGCGAAAAGGGTGGGTGCCCCAAGTCTCGCCGTCTTTGCGAGACATGGGAATCACGGAACCCGCAAGGATGTTAAGTTTGTTTTCTAGGTTTACGCGGCCACCAACGTCGAGCGTCCATTGATAGGGGCGCGATAATACCCAGAACCGCCGCAGGAAGCATCAGGAAACGGCTCCAACCCGCAGGATATCGGGTGTTCTGCGCAGCCTGAGTTGGGCGGGAAGACGGCAATCCCTTGCATAGAGTGGCATTTCCTCGATTTTCACAATCCCGCAACAACACCTCACCTCGCCAGCGGCATAGAGCCCGACGCAATCCATCAGCGGAAATGCCGCACTGGATGCGGCTTTTGCTGAAAACCCGATCTGAGAGCTGCACAAAATCCTGTCATCCTCCTGTGGACGGCTTGCACTCCACTGAAAAATCAATACTTACAAACTCGTATTTTTCGTTGACTGCAAAAATAGAAAGAGTAAAACAAGATCGTTCTTTGACAGCTTCTAAGTTTTTCCGATTGGTGCGGCGTCCGGGGCTCAAGCACAATCACCTTCTTGGCGCAAGCTGGGAAGGAGGGTTAGGCAAGGGTCTATAGCAAAGTGCTGGTTGAGGAGAACAGGAAGACCAAGTCAAAGGCAGGATAGAGTTCCGAGGCGTTGGGTTGATTTTTCCGGTTGGCGGTGAGCCCGGAGCCCGAGCAAAGATCGCGCGCAGCAACCCCGCAAGGGAAGCCGCGACAGCAGGTCGAGCAAGGGTCTAACACGCGAGCTACTGGCCGAGACGAATGATCCCAACACTACCTCGGAACTCTTATTTTTTGCTCCAAATCTCGTCTGCAGCAGCGCCGCCAAAAATCCCCTCAGGAATCCAGTCGTTGGAACTTCCGACGCCGTTAAGACTTCCGATGCTAGATGCCGTAGTTCACACGGCGTAGTTCGTCTTTGTAGGCGTCGCGGGCGTCTTTGGCTTTCTTCTGGGCGTCCTGCTCTCGAAAGTGAGCATCATCCCATTTTTCCATTGCGACCATGGAATGATCTTCTGTGGCCAGAGCTTCTTCGGCGCGAATCGCATTCACCCAGTCGTCAACCGCTTGCTTATATGCTAAACGCAACTGATCTAGATCGGACTTAGTCATGACCCGCTACAGTATGCTCCACGACCCGGCGCGGTCAATTATGGCGCGGCGCTTTTAACCGACCTTTAACATGTTCGGGTGCGGGCAGGCTGGCTCCGGCTGAGCCGACCGGGGCACGTAATGGTGTCTCACTTTCCCGCATTCCCCGGCCCACCGACGGGATAGATCCGCGGAATCCTCTGCTGCAGCGGCGGCGGCGCCGGAAAAGGGGCATGCGGCTCGGCTTGATACCAATACGCAACGGAAAAATAATTGTCAGAGCGGTGATTGGCGTGCCCGTGCTCAATTGTCGCGCGCAGCGATTTCGTAAACGGAATCGGCGAATCCAGATGAAATCGGTACACCGATGATCGCCCGCCGGCAAGCTCCTGCCCGACGACCGGCGCTCCGTACAATCCATAGGAAAACGCGTGCCCGCCAAAATCCCATGCGCCCAGAAAATAATCTTCTGATCCGGTTCCATTGATGGAGGGCGTAGTTTCCCCATCGATGAAAAACATGTCGTCGCCTTCGCCCCACCAACCATCCTGATTCTGGAGCACAGACATGGTCACGCCAACGAAGTGCCCGCGCCCGGTCGCTTCCAGCCAGACGTAGTTACCTTCGCCGTTCAGGTTCTTCTTGTCGTTCACCCGCGGATCGTCGTTCGCGCGCCAATCATTCGTCCATCCCCGCGCGGGAGTGGCCTGCCGATACTGCGCATGAAAATACAGCTGATCGGACGGCAATGGATTGCTATAGCTGCGGTAGTCGATATTGAAGTAGAGCGCATCCACTTTCTGTGCGCCTTCATTCGTGACCGTAATGCGGGCGTGCTTCTGAAACGGCATGGGAAAGAAACAATTCAGCGCCTTGTCGGAACCGACCGACAGCGGGATCGACTGATATGCGTGATAGTCTCCCAATCCCAGCCCAAAGAAATCGCCGATCGGAGCCTCCACGCTCGGAGTCGGTTCGCCATCCCAGTACATGCGCAGCACCAGCGCCTTCAAGTGGTGAGGATCGTCGCTTGCGATCGTGAACCAGAGATGCGTTATCAGTCCCGGACCAGCGGCATCGAGCACGGTGAGAGTTTCTCCCGAAGCGATGACTCGAAAATCGTCATTCCCGCCCGATCGGTCATAACTCGACGCCCGATGCTGGATGTAGTCCTTCGCCTGCGGCAGATCAGAGAGCCACGCGGCGGGATCCTGGGCGAAAGCCTGCGGGGCAAACAGACAAAAAACGAGCACAGCACGCCATCTTTTCATCAGGCCTCCTCCAGATTCGCGGGCGGCAGTGCGAGTGCCCACAACCTACAACGGGATGTTCCCGTGCTTCTTTGCCGGGTTCTTGTCGCGCTTGGTTTCGAGCATGGCCAGCGCCTGGATCAGTTTCTTGCGCGTGTCGCGTGGCTGGATCACGGCATCGACGAATCCGCGCTCGGCCACGACATACGGATTCGCAAAGCGATCGCGAAATTCTTCGATCTTCTCGCGCCGCACCTGCTCCCGATTCGCAGCCGCATCCAGTTCGCGCTTATAGACGATGTCGACTGCACCCTCCGGTCCCATGACCGCAATCTCAGCCGTCGGCCAGGCATAGTTCACGTCCGTGCGAATGTGCTTGGAAGCCATCACGCAATACGCCCCGCCATAAGCCTTGCGCGTGATAACAGTGAG
>JASHQK010000591.1 GCA_030039195.1 Candidatus Sulfotelmatobacter sp. | reverse complement strand
CAGCGCCCCCCACGCCAGGGTTATCGGACAAGGCTCGGGCAGATGGTCCAGCAACATCAGCGTATGCACGAACACGTCGCCTTCGGGATGAAAGTCAGGCGGTTGCTCCACGCCCTTCATGGCAGAAATCTCCGGAAGCACATTTTCCAGCAGCCCGGCGTAGTCCAGAAGCTGAAAGGCGCGGTGCGCATGGCCGTCGGTGAGCATGCGAGTGAGTTCATCGCGGACGCGCTCGCGCGAAACTACGCGAATCTGGTCCGCAAGTCTCTGAATCGCGGTAAAAGTTGCCGGTTCCATCTCGTATCCGAATCTCGCGGCAAAGCGCACGCCACGTAGCATGCGCAACTTATCTTCCCCGAAACGGTGCTCGGGATCGCCGATGGTGCGAATGATGCCGGCTTCGAGATCGTTGCGGCCGCCGACAAAATCGAGCACGTCGCCACTCACCGGATCGAGCAGCATGCCATTGATGGTGAAGTCGCGCCGGGCGACATCTTCCTGAGGCTTGCGGCTGAAGCGCACTTCGTCGGGATGGCGGCCGTCGCTGTATCCGATGTCGCTGCGAAATGTGGCGACCTCGACAGTCTTCGATTTCGAGATGTTTCCACCCCCGCTGTGCTCACTCCCTCCTTCCGGCTCGGGAATCAGCACGACTCCGAACTGCGCACCTACGGCATAGGTGTCGGGAAAGATTTCCATCACGTGCTGCGGAGTAGCGTCGGTCGCGACGTCATAATCTTTGGGCTCGCGTTTGAGCAGGAGATCTCGGACGCATCCGCCGACCAGATAGGCCTGGAACCCGCGCTGGCGCAGCCTCTCAACGATCGATTTGGCGAAGGCGATGTCGGACATGCTTCTCTGGTAATTCTAATAAAATGGACCCATGTCTGACGCCTACATCCTCGGGATCGAAAGCTCCTGCGATGAAACCGCGGCGGCCGTGGTGCGCTCGGGCGAGCAGCTGATCTCGAACGTGGTCGCATCCCAGATCGCCACTCATCAGCCCTATGGCGGCGTTGTGCCGGAGCTCGCATCGCGCGAGCATCTGAAAGCCATCGTGCCGGTGGTGCGGCAGGCGCTGCACGAAGCGCGACATACCTATGATTCTGTCGACGCGATTGCGGTGACACGCGGGCCCGGGCTTGCCGGATCGCTGCTCGTCGGCATCAGCTATGCCAAGGCGCTTGCCTTCGCCCTCGATAAGCCCCTGATTTCTGTCAACCACCTGGAAGGCCACATCCATGCGGTGTTGCTGGAAGAGCGGCAGAAGGGGAATCACGAACTGCAGTTCCCGGTCTTGGCCCTCGTTGTCTCAGGAGGGCATACCCATCTTTATCTCGCAAGTCAGAGGGATTCATCCTGGACCTACGAAAACATCGGCCACACGCGAGACGACGCGGCCGGCGAAGCTTTCGACAAAGTGGCGAAACTGCTGGGGCTCGGATATCCCGGCGGGCCGGTGATCGACCGGATGTCTGCGCGTGGCGATCCTAGAGCGGTGAAGTTTCCACCCGCACAGATTAAGCATCCCGATCGCCGCGGGCGATTGGACGGCAAGGCGGTTGAGGCGGAGGAAACGCGTCGGCGATTTGACTTTTCCTATAGCGGCATCAAGACGGCGATCCTGCGCTATGTCGAAGCTCACGATATGCGCAGTTCCATCGAAGAGCGAAGGCAGGCTCTGGCCAACATCGCCAAGCCCAAGGTCGAAGACTATCTTGCGCACTGCGATGGGCAAACCCTCAACCTGGTTGCGTCATTTCAGCGCGCGATGGTAGAGGATCTCGTCGAGAAAACTCTTGCAGCCGCACAAGAATTTGAAGTGGCAACTCTGTTTGTCACCGGGGGCGTGGCAGCCAATGCAGAATTGCGGCAGACCTTTGAACGCGAGGCAGCCAGGGAAGGCCTGCCGGTCTTTTTCCCCTCGCGGCCGCTTTCAACGGATAACGCGGCAATGATCGCGGCTGCGGCGTACCCGAAATTTCTAGCGAAAGATTTCGCGCCGATGGATTTCTCGGCGGAAGCGGGATTGGTGTTGCGCTAAGGGAGTCACTTCCCGGATCTAACTTTCTTGCCTCTACCCATCACCGCATCGAGCGCCTTGGCAAGCTGCGCATCGATATCCATGTCTTTGTAAATGGCAAAATTCGCGCGCTTCTCCGCTGCTTCGAAACTGGTGCTGCGGCTCGCGACGATGATGATCGGAATCTCCGCCGTCTGCGGATTGCTCTTTAAGGCTGTGATCAACTCGCTGCCCGACATCTTCGGCATTTGCAGATCAGTGACAATCAGCTGCGGCTGGACGCGTGCAAGCACTTCCAGGGCCTCGACTCCGTTGCTGCCAGACTCCACGGCGAAGCCGCGATCCTCCAGAAAGCGGCACACCGTGTAACGCATCAACATGGAATCGTCGACGACGAGAGCCAACTTGGGCATAAAGAGCAGGGTGGAACAAGAACACGCCCCCGCGGGCACGATAGCAACCGGGTGGCTTGGCGACAACGCAAATCCCGCCAAGTCCATTACATTCGTCACCGGCAGCTCTTCTAGATCTCGTCGCGCGTGCGCTCTTCGATGTTCATGTCTCTGAATTCGCTGGACTCAAAGATTTCGCCGCAGTCCTTGCACTCGACAAATTCCGCATCTTCATCGCGACTCACAATTTGCACGCGAAGATGCTTGCAGGGCTGCGTGGAGGCATTCTGAGAAGGGGAAGGCGGCTTTGGATTCATAAATCCGGACGTGCCCCGGAAAATGCACCCGTGCGAAGGGGCAGGCTCGCAGGATTTCGGTCATTTTAGACTCGCCGAAGCACTTGTCAAGTCCTTCTCTGAAAGAACAAGGTAATCCGAACACGCTTGATCCAGCCTTGGCATACAAGCAGTTCTGTACATCCGACTCGATTGGTCGCCTTTCATAAGCCGCTCAGCTGTAGATAGTTACTGTCCAATGTGGACTTTTCCGGGCTGGCTGCAAGGTCTTGTCGGTTTGCCACCTTAGGGAGTACAATAAAATCCGATGGAAAGAGTCGGATATCTATCCGACCATATCAGTCGGGTTTAAGCCGGGACTTTCAGGTTTGCTGAAACTGACTAAAAAAGCCGATTACGCGCTCATGGCCATGAAGCATTTGGCTGAGCATCCAGGCCAAAGCTCGCGCAGCGCCAAAGACGTCGCAGATGCCTTCGGCATTCCTCCTGAGGCTCTGGCGAAGATTTTGCAGCGACTGGCGAAGGCTGGGCTTTTGCACTCCCAGCACGGCATCAATGGCGGCTATACCCTGGCACGTCCGGCACAGACAATTTCGGCGTTTGAAGTCATTCAGGCTATCGATGGGCCGTTGTTCATTACGTCCTGCGTCACCGTCCGCGGCGAGTGCGGTCAGTCAGACCGCTGCAACATTCGTGAGCCGCTGCGCAAGGTAAACGAGAGCATCGAGGCCGTGTTGAAGCGCATCAAGATTTCGCACATGCGGGAAGAACCCGAAGAGCCAGGAACGGCAGCGGCCAAGCCGGCCGAACTGGTGACGATTTCGTAGGGGCGATCTATGAACCCCTGCTATGCAAGGATTCATCAAAACGTAGGAGAGGCAATCTAATGAGCACGGATGTGAAGACTCCCCAGGTACAAGCGCAGCCGTCCCAGGTTGACGCCAAGGGCATCAAGCTGCCCATCTACATGGACAACCATGCCACCACCCCCATGGACCCGCGAGTGCTGGAAGAGATGCTGCCCTATTTCATGGAGAAATTCGGCAACGCCGCCAGCCGCAATCACTCGTTCGGCTGGGCCGCGGAAGAAGGCGTGGAAACCGCGCGTGAGCGCATCGCGAAATTGGTTGGCGCGACGACCAAGGAGATCATTTTCACCTCCGGCGCGACCGAGAGCGACAACCTTGCGATCAAGGGCGTTGCGGAGATGTATCGCGAAAAGGGCAACCACATCATCACCGCGGTTACAGAGCACAAAGCGGTGCTCGATACCTGTAAGCGCCTGGAGAAGTACGGCTATCGCGTCACCTATCTGCCGGTGCAGAAAGACGGCCTTATCGATCTTGACGATCTCAAGCGCGCGATGGATGACAAAACGATTCTGGTCACGATCATGGCCGCGAACAATGAAATCGGCGTGCTGCAGCCGATCTCCGAAATCGGAAAGCTCTGTCATGAGTGCGGCGTGATCTTCCATACAGACGCAACTCAAGCTGTGGGCAAGGTTCCGGTGGATGTGATCAAGCAGAACATCGATCTGGCTTCGATCTCCGGCCACAAAATGTATGGCCCGAAGGGCGTCGGCGCGTTGTATGTTCGCCGCAAGAATCCACGCGTGCAGATTTCCGCGATTATCGATGGCGGAGGCCACGAGCGCGGCATGCGCTCGGGAACATTGAATGTCCCGGGCATTGTGGGATTGGGCAAGGCTTGCGCGATCGCGTCGGAGGAAATGCCGCAAGAGTCCTGTAAGCTCGCCGGTCTGCGGAATCGTCTACGCGACCGCATTATGGGCAAGCTCGATGAGGTCTACATTAACGGCTCGATGGAGCACCGCCTGCCGGGCAACATCAATATCAGCTTCGCCTACGTCGAAGGTGAATCGCTGCTGATGGGCATCAACGACATAGCAGTTTCCAGCGGATCGGCCTGCACCTCGGCGACACTCGAGCCATCGTATGTGCTGAAGGCTCTCGGCGCGGGCGACGATCTGGCCCATAGCTCGATTCGCTTCGGCATCGGACGCTTCAACACTGAAGCCGAAGTCGATTACGTCGCCGACCGTGTAATTGAAACGGTCGAGAGGCTGCGCGAACTTTCTCCGCTCTACGAAATGGCGAAAGAAGGCATCAATCTGAAGGACGTAAAGTGGGCGGCAGAGTAACCGGAGGCCGAGCTGCGAGTACCGAGACAGTACCCAGTCGCCAGTACCCAGCAAACGCGGCAACTGGCCGAAGGGTGAGGGTGACGCGAAGAAACGAGAAGTCGCAAGCCGCGGAGCGGCGAAATTTGGAAGCCCGGCACGGCAGTGCCGGGTGAGGTGAGCCAAACAGGAACGAGTCCCACAGGGACGGCACGAGATTACAGACTCAGGAGAACTACATGGCATACAGCGACAAAGTGATTGATCATTACAACAATCCACGCAACGTCGGCTCGATGGACAAAAACAGCGCTGACGTTGGCACGGGACTCGTCGGCGCGCCGGAGTGTGGCGACGTCATGAAGCTGCAGATCAAGGTGAATCCCGAAACCAACATCATTGAAGACGCGAAGTTCAAGACCTTTGGCTGCGGCTCGGCCATTGCCTCGTCTTCGCTCGCGACGGAGTGGGTGAAGGGCAAGACCATCGACGAAGCCCTCACGATCAAGAATACCGAGATCGTGAAGGAGCTGTCGCTGCCGCCCGTGAAGATTCACTGCTCTGTACTGGCAGAGGACGCCATCCGCGCCGCCATTGGGGATTGGAAAAAGAAGCAAGGTGCGGAGAAGCCTGTCGCTGCGGAAGCGAAATAATTAACTTTCGCGATTGTCATCCCGAGCGGAGCGAAGGATCTGTGTGTTGGCCAGCAGTTGCACAGATCCTTCGCCGCAAGAGATGCGGCTCAGGACGACAAGGCAGACAGAGCAATTGATTGAAATGACAACCGCAACCGAACAGTCCGCGCCACAGGCCACTGCAAAAGGAATCACGGTCACCGAAAAGGCGATCGCCAAGATCCGCAGTGCGCTGGCCAAAGAAGGCATTTCGCCTGACCAGGGTGGATTGCGCCTCGGCGTGCAGGGCGGCGGATGCTCGGGGCTGAGCTACAACATTCGCTTCGACACGCAGCCGCGCGAACGGGACCGAATTTTTCAGTTCGGGGATGTGCGCGTTTTCGTCGATCCCAAGTCGTTCATCTATCTGCACGGAATGACTCTGGATTACCAGGAGACGCTGATGCATCAGGGTTTTGTGTTTGTGAATCCGCAAGCGACGAAGTCTTGCGGCTGCGGGACTTCGTTCTCCGCCTGAACAAGAGGAAGTCAACCGCCGAGGACGCCGAGTGCGCCGAGAATGAACCGGGGTTGGTCCTTGGTTCTCCGCGTTCTCCGCGTGCTCGGCGGTGAAGTTTTTAGAACGGGATTGTGATGCCACCACCTATCACCGTAATTGGAGCGAAGCCGCTGCCCGAGGAGACGCACTCCTGCTGGTCGTGTGGAGCGATGCGCGCCGCACATTTCTGCTCTTCGTGCGGGAAAGTGCAACCTCCGGCGCCAGTCGACTACTTCGCATTTTTTGGCCTGCCGCTGAAACTTAATATCGACGTGGCGCAATTGGAAAAAGATTTTTATGAACTCAGCCGCAAGTTGCATCCCGACCTGAGTGCTCGTGCCAGTGTGAGGGAACAGGAATGGAGTCTCGAGCAGAGTTCCATGCTCAACGACGCCTACCGCACCCTGCGCGATCCTATCAAGCGCACACAATATTTGCTGCGCCTCGAAGGCATCGAACTGGAAGAGCAGTCGAAAAGCGCGACTGAGCAAGCCCGCGCCACGGGAGAGATCAAGAAACAGATTGTCCCGCCCGATCTGCTGGAAGAAGTGTTCGAGCTCAACCTGCAGCTCGAAGAGCTTCGGATGCAGAAAAAAACAGGCGAAGACGATCCAGCATTAATCGAGGAAGTCGGAAGGCAAAAACTCGAGCTGCAAGAAAAATATGACTCTCTGCTCGGCGAGCTGCAGGGTTATTGGAGACAGTGGGACCAGATGATTGACCAAGGCTCCGAAGCGAAAGCGGACGAACGCGCTGCGATTATGAACAAGATGGTCGACGTGCTGAATCGCCGGAACTACATCCGGAACCTGGTGCGCGATGTGGCGGCGGTGTTAGAAAGCTAAGTAAATGGTAAAAGAACGCATCGTCGGCATCGATCTCGGCACCACCAATTCTCTGGTGGCGTTCATGCAAGGGGAGAAGCCTGTCGTCATCCCTGGCGAAGATGGCTCGAATCTGCTGCCATCGGTGGTTGCGCTCGACGAGAGCAATCAGCCGGTCATTGGAAATCCTGCACGAAATTATCTGATCGAGACTCCCGAGCGAGCCGTCTATTCGATCAAGCGGCTGATGGGACGTGGCGTAGAAGACATTCAGGAAGAACTGAAGCTTTTTCCATTCCGTTTGGCGGAAGATCTGCAGCCCGGCGAAGTCCTGCGCATCAGACTTGGGGACAGGACATTCACTCCTCCGGAAATTTCGGCGCTGATTCTGCGCCAGCTTAAGCGGAATGCCGAACGTCATTTCGGCGCGCCGGTCGCGAAAGCGGTCATCACGGTTCCAGCCTATTTCAACGACGCGCAGCGTCAGGCCACAAAAGACGCTGGCCGCATTGCCGGTTTGGACGTTCTTCGCCTGGTGAATGAACCGACGGCGGCTTCGCTCGCCTACGGCCTCGACAAGAAGAAGAACGGCATCGTCGCGGTCTACGATCTCGGCGGCGGCACTTTCGACATTTCGATTCTCAAGCTGCACGATGGCATCTTCGAAGTCATCGCTACCAATGGGGACACGCACCTTGGCGGCGACGACATCGACAACCTGCTGATCACGATTGCCCTCGACGACATTCGCGGCGATCTCGGCCTTGATCTTCGCCATAACGCCGAGGCCGTACAGGCGATTCGCAAAGCGGTGATCGAGGCGAAAATTGCGCTTTCTTCGCAATCTTCGATCAAGCTCGATATCCAACTTCCGAAGGGCAAGCGCTATCAGCGTGAAGTCACTCGCGAGCAATTCGAGCAGCTCATTCAGCCGATCATCGACCGCACGGTTGGTCCATGCAAACAAGCCTTGAAAGATGCGAACCTCCAACCCGAGCAGATCGATGAGGTCGTGCTCGTCGGCGGATCCACGCGCATCCCGAAGGTCCGCGCGCTGGTGAAAGAAATGTTCCGCCGGGAGCCCCATACGGATTTGAATCCAGATGAAGTTGTCGCCTTGGGCGCGGCCGTGCAGGCCAACATTCTCGGCGGAGGCTCGGAAGCCACGCAGAATATGCTGTTGCTCGACGTGACCCCGCTCTCGCTCGGAATCGAAGTCGCCGGCGGAGTTACGGACAAGATCATTCTGCGCAACTCGACGATTCCCGCTTCCGCTACGCAGTTTTACACGACGCAGATCGATGGACAGGCGAACGTCGCGATTCACGTGCTGCAGGGCGAACGCGAACTCGCCAAAGACTGCCGCTCGCTGGCCCGCTTCGATCTCAAGGGCATTCCGTCGATGGCTGCCGGTATTCCGCGCGTAGAAGTGAAATTCTTGATCGACGCTAATGGCATTTTGCATGTCTCGGCCCGCGAGCAGCGCAGCGGCAAAGAGGCCGAAATTCAGGTTCAGCCGAGCTACGGGCTGACCGACGATCAGGTCGAGAGTATGATTCTCGACTCCTTCGACAACGCCGAGGAGGATTTCCGCCGGCGTCAACTGATTGAAGCTCGCAACGAAGCGGAAACTATTCTGACTGCGCTCGAAAAAGGCAAGAAGAGTCCGGCTTGGGGGCAGTTGACCAGCGACGAGAAGAAGCAAATCGCGAAAATGGAAAACGCCCTGAACGCAGTGAAAGTGCAAGAAGATTATGCCGCGATCCGTCGCGCCATCGACGCGTTGAATCAGGGAACAACGCGGCTGGCCGAGTTGATGATGGACAGCGCGGTTTCCTCTGCGCTTAAGGGCAAGAGCATGGATGAGACCGATTTGGGCGAAGGCCCGACCGCGCCGCATCCCATGGCGAAAGCGGAATTTGAATGACTACAACTGTCATCCTGAGCGGTGTTGTTTGCCGCGAAGGACGCGTGCAAAGTGCATAGGTCCTTTGCTCCGCTCAGGATGACAGTGCGCAAGCTTTGAGGTGACAATGGCTGACGAGAAAACACAAGGAGCTGGAGCTGCTACGATCGACGCGCCCGGCGAAAACACGGTCCAGGTTACATTTTTGCCGGAAGGCAAGACCGTGACATTCGAGCACGGGAAGCTGCCCTACGAAAATCATGGGCTCGAAGAATCGATTCTCGACATCGCACTGAATTTCGGCGTCCCGCTCGACCACGCCTGCGGCGGAAATTGCGCCTGCACGACTTGCCACGTCTGGGTCAAAGAAGGCGCCGAGAATCTTTCGGAGATGGATGACGACGAGGCGGACCGTTTGGACATGGCTGCCGATCTGCAGTTAAACTCGCGTCTCGGCTGCCAGGCGCAGATTGTGAAGCCGGGTAAAGTTGTGGTGGAAATTCCGGCGTGGAATCGGAATTATGTTTCGGAAGAACATCACTGAACTCACGGGAATTCTGGCGCAAGGGAAAACACTGATTGAAATTCCCTCAGTGGGTGAAGCCCGCTACTCACAGTACCGATTCTGCGGACGGCCTCGAAGGCCGTCCCTTTCAAAACACGGCTTAATCGGAGTTTTCCTGGATAGGAGCTTTCTCATGCCGAAATCACTGACCTGGGACGATGCGGAAGACATCGGTATCTTGCTGTCAGAAACACACCCCGAACTCGATCCGCTCACCGTACGTTTCACCGACCTGCATCGCTACGTGATCGCGCTTCCGAACTTCGCCGGCGATCCCAACGCTTCGAACGAAAGCAAGCTCGAAGCGATCCAGATGGCGTGGCACGAAGAGTTCCAGGATCGCACTCAGGCCTGATTTGAATTTCATCCCTACTAATCTCCTGCGGCCACCTTGCTGCTCAGACCTTCTGCCGAGTTAGAAAGCTGTTTCCTCTTAACTCCAGTACGGATTTCGTAACGAGTTCGTCCATTCGTGGGCGCTGGGCGGGGAGTTGGTATACTCCCTCGATAATTGCGGGTCCGCCCGGATGCGCGGTTTGGGTTCCGCTTGAAATTGTTGGTTTCGGGAGGCCGAATGAAGCGCCATCCTCTTCTTGCCCCGGCGGCGGTTGTCGCCGTCGTTGCTCTCTGCAGTTTGGCAAGGGCAGGCCCCAACCGTGCCCACCCATCAGCACAGTGAGTCCGGAGCTAGCAAATGAAATTCACAATGATTGTTCTGACCGCTGCATTCGTCACCCCACTTATGACGTTGTCTCAGGACAAAGTGGCCCCTCCTAACGCCACCTTGACCTTGGCTGGTCGCCCCACGAATTTACGGCTATAGGTGGAGGCCAGAACCCAGTTCGTGGGCGGTCTGGCCGGCAAATCAAGATGCGATGCTGAAGGCAATATTTATTTTCGGCCCACCGACAGCGACACCGCTGAAAGGTATCACCCGACATCGGCATTGCCCGTGCGGAGGATCAGGCCGGATGGTAGTCTTGGCGGCTCATTTAGCATCTCCGACACTTCGCCGGGTCTGCTAGGCACGGACTTCTTCGTCACGACGGGGGGCAAGGTATATCAGGTGGCTAGATCCGAATCGAGCCGCTCTGTGTATGTTGTGTCGTATTCCCCGGAGGGGTCGCTAGAGTCTAAGGTCAGGCTGGAGACAGAGTTTTTCCTTCCCTATCAGGTCGCTGTATTCCGGTCAGGTGAGTTTCTGGTGAGTGGCGTACGTGGCTCGTATAACCGCACTCCCTTTACGGCCGTGTACGGCAACAATGGGAATCTGATCAGGGAGATTTATGAGCCAGAGGACGATGACGCCCGAAAACGAGCAGAAGCCGGCGAGCCGGGATTTCGGCCCGACAACATGCAGTCGAGCAATGATTTTGTTACACACGGCGATGTCGTGCTGGGTTCGGATGGGAACGCCTATCTGCTCAGGGCGGCGTCACCGGCATTGATCTACGCGGTTTCATCCAAGGGTGAGGTCGTGCGCACATTGCGCGTTGACTCCCCGACTCCCGGCCTGTTGGCAGCCGAATTGAAATCCGCCGACGGGCTGCTTGCCATTGGTTTTCTTGAGCATGGCAGGAACACCGGTGTGATACAGGTAGTGGACTTCCGTGGCAATTCGGTCGCATCCTATGCTCCCGAGGACAGCAGAATGTACCCGGGGTTGCTCGCTTGCTATACCCCCAATAGACTTGTTTTCGTGGGCTTGGCAAACGGGGATAACTTGCGCCTCAATATTGCCGAGCCGAAGTAACTGAGCCTTCGAATCCACGACCATCAAGCCGAAGCGGTTCCTGTTGGCAGCCGAGTACAAGCTGGAGCCGACAATGGCGGATCAAGAACAGCTTTGAGCCTCAGACCGCATTGGTTGAGACCTTGAGACGCGAGACTTGAATAATTCCGTTAACGAGACATCCGAAGGAACGCGATTTTCTATGTAATTCCGCAGGATTTTACAAAAACATGACAACGACGGATCTGGAACCGGGTTAACTTGACGCAATAGGGCTTGTCCCGCATTGGTGAGCCCGACTTTCTCTCTCTGCCAAAGTGCAAAGGGCACTGCGCTACCGTCAGTGCCCTCTTTTGCCGAAATTGTGGATAAACTAGCCCACCTGCGCCGGAACCGCTTCTTCGACATTCGCCTCGCGCAGAAACTTTGCCGCTTCTTCCGGAGGTGTCGGATTAATGTAAAATCCCGTGCCCCACTCGAATCCTGCCGTCTTGGTGAGCTTCGGCATGAACTCGATATGCCAGTGATAATGATCGTTGGTCGGGTCCTGCACCGGTGAACTGTGAATCACCAGGTTGTACGGCGGATTGTCGAGCACGCGGTCTGCCCGCCCCAGTAGATTTTTCATCGCCCGCGCCAGGTTCTCGAACATGTGCGATGACGAATTCTCGAATGCCGATTCATGCTG
>JASHQK010000590.1 GCA_030039195.1 Candidatus Sulfotelmatobacter sp. | reverse complement strand
AGGTATCAAGTACCGGCGGATTTTGAGTCCCGACCACATTCGTTCTTGATTTACGCATTCGCTTGCAGTTACATAGGCTTGCGATTTTCGTCCGCGCCGTTTAGTGAGGTCCTATGTGGTCGTGTTCTGAGCGATTGGGCGGAGTTTGGGCAGAACGCACTATTGTCCGTTCTGCACTAAATATGTGCGAGTGATTGCCCCATTGCTGCGACCCCAACGATAAAATGGAAGAATGCAGCCTTTTCAGTGTTGGTTTATGTTGTAGTTTGAACGACTTACGTGACTCTGGGTGGCCGCCTAAGTTCTTCCAGCGCTCGGCATCTGCATGTTTGGTCGTCAACAGGAAAGCCAGAAGATATAAGACACTCATATCTTCTGTTAGTGAATTGCAGAAATCCGAATGCGTCGCATAGTCGCAACGCCAGTTTGGAACCCGCGGTTCTCGCTTTTGACACATGAGTGTTTCTACTCCGCGATCAGTTCCGCCACGCTCTTGTCCTGTCCCAGTCGATCCTGAAGCTTGCGAGTCATTGCTGGCACATGAAGCGGTTGCTATCCCGCCGATGACCACTACGTCGCGTAGCTTCGACCGTCATGCTTTCCCCCCTTTCTACTACCTATTCAACACAACAATGCATACCCCGTCCCGCGGCGGATCATCTTGGGACTGGATTGGCAAATTCCTCATCGACACGACTCCAAGTTTCTGGCCGTCGAGTTGAAAATGAGTCTGGAGATATTGGCGAACCAGGATGGCGCGATGGCGGGATACCGAGAGTTGATCCGCAGGATCGCTAGCAGTCGAATATGTTTCGATCACTATAGGCCGTTCGACCACCGATTCGCCATAAATTGAGATGGCCGCGCTTAACTTCTTCTCCCCATCGGAAGAAAGAGTTTCTTTGCCGCTTTCGTCTTTCTTGAATAGATCGCTCGCAGGCAGCCAGGCCCGGTAGTTCAGAGGATTCGTGAAGAGCTTGTCTTTGCTGTATTCGTCGGGATTGATGTGGCTGAGGTTGTAGTAGCCGCGACGGCGAAAGAAACCGCGGAAGAAAAGATTGTGTTTCAGCGCTTCTGCATCGTCGGCCATATTCGCCGTTGCGGCATTCAAATTTGATAATGTTTGGCTGATATTTGCCGACGCGACCAGACCTTTTTGATCCGGTCCGAGCGCTTCCGCAATCGTCTGGTGAATCGCTTGTGCACTTTCGTCCACGTTTGTTACGGCATCTTTCGCGACGCCAAGGGTGTCTTCCGCTTTTGCGGCCAGACCACGAGAATTAAGATCCGATATGAAAGTATCGGCCTGCTTGGAAGCGTGGTCTAAGTCAGTGGTGGCTTGGTGCACGTTCGCTATGACCTGCCGAATTTGCCTCGCCAGGTTTTCATCTCGGAAAATCATTCCCGCCGGGCCACGGCCTTGCTTCAGGCCGACGATCAGGTCATCCGCATTGCCAACTGTCGCACTGATTCCATCGAGAGCATGGTCGAGTTGGCTGCCGACCTGCTTAACGGTGACATCGGCGTCGTTCAATAAACCAACGCCACGCTCGAGGAGTTTGGACATGTCGACGGGTTCCTGACTGGGTAGAGTGGTGAATGGTGCCGCGCGTTCTGCATCCCTGCTTCCCGGCCGGACCAGAAGATAGGTACCTCCGACAACACCTTCAGTCGCGACCGTTACGGTCGAGTCCGTGCGCACCAGACCACGAAGCTTGTCGTCGATCTGAAATTGAATTCGAAAGCGCGACGCCGGAGAGCCGGGAACTTGCACACCTACAATTTCGCCGGCATCCATCCCCGCGACCCGCACTTTAGAGCCGTTCGTGAGACCGCTCAAATTGGCGAACTCCGTGTACAGCTGGATGTGTCGCTCAAATGCTTGATGTCGGTTGCCTACGAAAAATATACCGACCGTGAAAAGGACGAGTCCGGCGACGACGAACAATCCAACAAGAGCGTTGCGGTTTTTCATAGTTCAGTGCTCCGAGATAAGCTTGCGGGCAGTGTCGTTCTCACTGTGTTCCACGTCGGTGGCGGTACCGCACGAAACAAGTTGCCCTTTGTCAAAGACTGCGAATTTGTCGCCTACGCGTCTCGCTCCATGAACGTCGTGTGTGACAACGATCAGCGTGGTCTTGCGTTCTATCTTTTCTTGAATCAGCAATTCATCGATCTCACCGGCAGTGATTCGATCCAGTCCACTGCTGGGCTCATCTGCGAGGAGTATCTTCGGTTCGAGAACCAGGGCGCGGGCGAGGCCGGCACGCTTGCGCATGCCGCCCGAAAGCTCCGACGGCATTTTCTTCTTGTCGCCACCGAGCCCCACCTGCCCGAGGACTCGATCGACTGTGAAATCTATCTCGGTCTGTGATTTGCTCGTGAGACGCACCAGGGGCAGGGCTAAGTTTTCATAGAGCGTCAAAGAGTCGAACAGCGCGGCATCCTGAAAGAGATATCCGATCTTACGGCGCACACGTGGGATTTCATGAGTTGTCAAAGCGGTAATGTCATCTTCCTCGATCCAGATCTTTCCGGCGTCCGGCTTGAGAAGCGCCATGATGAGTTTCAGAGTCACACTCTTGCCCGTTCCGCTCCGCCCAAGAACGCAAAGAGCCTGTCCTCGGGCAGCCTGGAACGAAACGTCGCGCAAGACCTGCTTTGGTCCGAAAGATTTCGATACCCCATCGAACGAAACCGCGAGTGGGTTGGTAGAGGTCATAGAACTAATCCGGTCAGCATTCTTATTCAACGATCAGTGGGGTTTGCTCCTGGACCCGGCGGGGAACAGGAACAGCACCCGAACACACGCAGCAAACTCATCGGCGGGCTTCAATAAGCCGTACCGGGAAAAATAAAACTGATGCACTTGACCAGAACTACGTCCGAAACAATGATCAGCAGGGACGACACAACGACCGCATTTGTGGCCGCCTTTCCGACCCCCCTCGCACCCTCGTTGGTTGTGTATCCGTAGAATGCGGAGACGGTGCCGATAATGAAACCGAACACCGAGGTCTTCATGGTCGGGGGAATATAGTTCGCCCAATCCAGCGAGGCGAAGGCGCGGGTGTTGTACAGGTGAAAGGAAATCCCCGAGGCTGCATGTTCGGCCAGAAAACCAGCCAAGAGGCCGGAGAAATCCATAAACACCGTGAGAATCGGCAGGGCCAGAACACATGCCACAACCCGAGGGACCACGAGAAATTTGAATGAATCGATGGAAAGTGACTCAATCCCATCGATCTGCTCGGTAACTCTCATGTTGGCCAGGACGGCGCCGATGCCGGAGCCAACGCGGCCCGCAATCAGCAATCCAACGACGAGCGGACCGATCTCGATAAAGAACGACAGCGACTGAACGGTAGGAATTTCGGAAGTGGCCCCAAAAGTAACGAGCGTGTCCCGAGTATGGAGAGTCATCACGGCTCCTAAGGCAAACCCTGAAGCGATCACAAGCGGGATAGATTTGGATCCGATCTCGGCGAGTTGTCTCACAATTTGCGCGGCTTCGAATGGACGTCGAAAGCAATCCGAGATCACTCGTAGCCCGAAGAGGCTCACATCGCCGATAAATTGGAAGAATCTGGTCAAGGAAACCTCCGTCAAGAAATCGAACCGTCACCACGCAAGGGTCAGACGGAGCAAGAACACATCCGCATGATCCTGGTGCTCCGATACCTTCGCCACGACTGGGTTCCAAATATGCTGATACGAGGGAATAATGCGTATGGCAGGCGTCAACGCGAAGTCATAGAAGACTTCGGTTCCTTGCTCATCCTTCACATTCGCGGTTCCAGCGGAGAGTAGCGAGATATCTCTCTTCAGAGGGTTACTGATGTTGTTGTAGTAGTAGCCGACGCCACAGGTGTCATTAGGCCGGCTGTCCATGAGCCCGCGCATGAATAGCACGCCGTTGGCTTGCCGGTTGATGATGTTGCTTTCCGCGGGCGCGTACCCCAGGCGGCCATTTACTCCGATTCCCCGCAGCGGCTGACCGCTGCGCATCTTGCCCGGGACCGCTTCCGCCTCTTCTTTCACCATGAGGTACTGCGAGCCGTTCATGATCGCGAAATAGCTTGTCGATTTGTAGTTTGTCGGGATGCCAACTGGAACTGCCCCATCCAACAATGACGCTATCGCCAGGGGCGCCTGTGCGGGAGTAACAGACTGAAAGGGATTCTCGTTATCGATCTTTGGCTTGTTTGACCAGTTAAATGCGGGTGTGAGTTGGCTCGGCTTGCCATGAATTGCCGACGTGTAAATGGCCGTCGCGTAGATATTCACATGGCGAAACATGTACCTACCAGCCGTATTCGCGTTGCCATTCGGGTCGAGAACTCCACCA
>JASHQK010000055.1 GCA_030039195.1 Candidatus Sulfotelmatobacter sp. | reverse complement strand
GCGAGCTTCGATGTCACGTTCGATCACGCCTTTGCCCAAATGAATCGCCCCCGGCAGGTGATCTTTGGCGAATTCGCTTTCTTCGCGGACGTCGACCAGCAGAAATTTGTCCCCGCTATCCATGCGCGCTTTGACCTGGTCGACATCCGTTTCCCGAATGCGCATCCGTGCGTCGTCGACAATCTTCAGGAAACGGGGAGGATGTTGATGAGCCGTCGAGTGCTCCTTCATTTTGCGTATCAACGACATGGTACCAATTTGTACCTTCAAGATGCAGCGTTCAGTCGCTATGGAGCGAGAACCCTCGGGATGACGCAAGACTTTCATGGCTGAAGTACGATGAATCTCGTGCGGCAAACGGCGGGTAGGAAAATCGGCCTGGCTCGCGCGCTTTCAAAGCTTGGTTATTGCTCTCGCTCGCAAGCCGCTGAGTTGATTCGCGCTGGCCGCGTGCAGATCAATGGAAGTGTGCGGCGGGACCCGCAGGCTGCGGTCCGGTTGAATTGCGATCGCGTTTTGCTCGATGGCCGTGCGCTTGAGCCGGAACGCAAGGTGTATCTGATGATGAACAAGCCCCGCGGTCTGCTGACAACGGCATCAGACGAGAAGGGGCGCGCAACCGTTTACCAGGTTCTGTCAAACGCGGAGAAAGCGCTCCCCTGGGTCGCTCCTGTGGGCCGGCTCGACAAAGCCAGCGAGGGTCTGCTCTTGCTGACGAATGACTCCGAGTGGGGTGCTCGTATCGCAGCTCCGGAAACGCATCTGGAAAAAACCTATCACGTGCAGATTGGAACGCTGGCCGATACGAGGCTGTTATCTGCGATAGCTCACGGGATCAAGACCGAAGATGGAGAATGGCTGCGCGCACGAAGAATCCGCGAGTTGCGCTCGGGAGAGAAGAACTGCTGGCTTGAAATCGTGCTTGACGAAGGCAAGAACCGGCAGATTCGCCGCATGTTCGAAGCACTGCGCATCGAGGTGCTCCGGTTGGTGCGCGTCGCGATCGGGCCGCTGCAACTCGGTGAACTCCCTAAGGGAAAGTACCGATCGTTGACACTCGAAGAGAAACAGAGCATCGATCGCGCCATGAGAAAATCGCTGACCACAAAGAACACAAAGTCTCACGAAGGAACACCACGATTTCCTTTGTGAGGTTCTGTGTTCTTTGTGGTAGTCGAGTTTCCCGTTCTCCTAAGGCTTTCGAAGACCACTATGTCTGATCTCACGTTCCTGCCAGCGGTCGAGATGGCGCAGCAGATCCGGGAAAAGAAACTGTCTCCCGTAGAACTCGCCGAAGCCCATCTCACTAAGATCGAACGGCTGAATCCGAAATTGAATGCTTTTGTCGAGGTCAACGCCGAGCGCGTCCTCCGGGAAGCGCGCGCGGCTGAGGCTGCTGTGATGACTGAAAAAAATTTCGGCCCGCTTCACGGCGTTCCAATCAGCATCAAGAGTTCTCTCGAGGTGGAAGGATTCCGTTGGGAGTCGGGAACTCGTCTTCGTGCCGGCATCGTCGCGGCGCGAGATGCACCGCTGGTTTCGCGATTGCGCGGCGCGGGTGCGATCGTGCTCGGCGTGACCAACGCACCGGAGTTCCTGATGGCATGGGAGACCGACAATCTTCTCTATGGACGCACCAACAGCCCATGGGACCTCGAGCGCACGCCCGGCGGATCGAGCGGGGGAGAAGCGGCGGCCATCGCCTCAGGCATGTCTGCCGGCGGGGTGGGTAGCGATGGCGGCGGATCGATTCGTGTACCCGCGCATTTCAGCGGTATCTGCGGACTCAAACCCACTCCTGGCCGCGTTCCCTCGACCGGCCATTTTCCCCCGTCCGGTGGACCATTCGCGTTGATCGGCGTGGTTGGTCCAATGGCGCGTAACGTCGCCGATTTGAGGTTGTTATTCGAAGTTATGCAAGGCCCCGACGTCGGCGATTCCTGTGCCGCGCCCGTACCGGTGCGTTGGCCGACTGTGGCCGAAACCCGAAACCTTCGGGTCGGATATTTTGAAGACGACGGGCGTACTCCGGTGACACGCGAAATTCGTATGGCCGTGCAACAGGCCGCCGATTCCTTGCGCCGCGCCGGATTTCAAGTCGAACCGTTTCGTCCTCAAGGTCTTGAGCAAGCGCGTGAGCTGTGGAAGAAGTTCTTTGTCAAAGTTGCGGGAATGTTGATTGCCCCTATGTTTCGCGGTCGCGAACAGGACCAAAGCCCAATCCTGCGCCAGTTTCTTGGATGGTCCGCGGCTGAACCGGAACTGAGCGGCGACACGCTGCTGCAGGCGTGGATTGACCATGACTCGGCGCGGGCGAATTTTCTTGGGCAGACGGAACAATATCCGATCTTACTCTGCCCGGCCGCGGCAATTCCCGCGTTTCGCCACGGCGAGCGCAGTTGGCAAATCGACGGCAGGACCGTCGACTACCTCGATGCCTGGAGTTATACCGAGTGGTTTAACCTGCTGGGGAATCCCGCCGCCGTTGTTCCCGTGAGTTACTCGCCGGAGGGACTGCCGATCGGTGTGCAAATCGTCGGAAGGCCGTGGAAGGAGGAACAGGTGCTGGCCGTTGCTGCCGCTCTCGAGTCGCAATGCAGAGCCTGGCGGAAACCGCCAATCTCTTGACATCTGCTAAGGGTCGCCGTCTGCGTTCGGCTCAACTAATAGTTTCCTATTATTCCCCACCGCCATACTCTCTCAATATCTTTGGAACCGCGAATTCAAACATTGTGGGGTTGCGTTCGCCTGAATCCCATCCGCGTCGATGCACATGAAAAGTTTCCAGGGATTTGCCGTATCATCCTTGCGCTGGCTCGTCGCCTTTCTCGCCGTATCTGCGGCTTATCTCTACGCCTATCCGCAGCCGAACATTTTCTATGCCTGCATCGTGCTCCTGCACGCTTTCGGCGGAGCACTCGCAACCATCGTGCTGATCCCACTTCTGCTTCGCATGCTGCGGACCGGAAGTCCTGCCTCGCGGATCGGTTGGGTGCTCGTGGCGGTGGGAGGCATTGTCGGGATTGTTCTCATCAAGACAGGAACGTCGCGGCCGGAGTGGAACAAACTTTACTTCCACATCATCGTTTCGCTCCTGGGATTTGGATTTTTGGTGGCTGCATGGTGGGGCGAGCGCAGGGCTTCTAAGAGCGTAGATCAAACTGTCAATCTCTCTGCTATCCGCGTGATTCTGTGCCTGGGCATTTTGGCGGGGTTCGGTTTTGGCGCCCACTACCTGCGCGGGCGATGGAATACGAGCAATCGCATTGAAAATCCCTCCATGCCCCCGGAAACGATGGATGGCGAGGGCGACGGACCAAAGGGCCCGTTCTTCCCAAGTTCGGCGCAGGTTTACGGGCAGCAGAAAATTCCCAGCAAGTTCTTCATGGAATCGGACTCGTGCAAGCGTTGCCATGAAAACATCTACAACCAGTGGTACAGCTCTGCGCACCATTTTTCATCGTTCAACAACCAGTGGTATCGCAAGTCGATTGAGTACATGCAGGACACGATCGGCACCCGGCCTTCGAAATGGTGCGGCGGCTGCCACGATCCAGCCGTGTTGTACGCGGGTCTGATGGATACGCCCATCAAGAAAATCGTGCATCGTCCGGAGGCGCAGGCTGGCTTGGGCTGCATGATGTGTCACTCCATCGCGCACGTCAAAAGCACCATGGGACAGGCGGATTTTTATCTCGAATATCCCAAGCTCCATGAATTGGCCGCGACGAAAAATCCCGTGATGCGCGCGATTCACGATTTCGTGATCAAGCTCAATCCTGAACCCCACCGTCGCGTTTTTCTGAAGCCTTTCATGCGCGATCAGACAGCGGAGTTCTGCTCCACCTGCCACAAAGTCCACCTCGATGTTCCGGTGAATAGTTACCGCTGGGTGCGGGGCTTCAACGAATATGACAACTGGCAGGCGAGCGGCGTTTCCGGCCAGGGCGCGCGATCGTTCTACTATCCGCCTAAGCCGCAGCAGTGCGCCGACTGCCACATGCCGACGCTCGCGTCGAAAGATTTTGGAAATATCAATGGCCTTGTGCACTCGCATCGCTTCCCGGCAGCCAACACCGCGGTTCCAACGGCGAACGAAGACGCAACGCAACTCAAACTGACCGAAGATTTCCTGAAAAGCGGAGCCCTTACGGTGGATATCTTTGCTCTTTCTCCTGAACAGGGACCCGTGACGTCCGCCGCGAGTTCGCAATCCGAGCTTTCGACCACGTTCGGCGTTGGAGAAGAGTCCGAAACAAAGGTTCCGAGCGAGAGCACCACGGAAGCTGCTCCCGTGAGCGCGCCATTGAACCGCGTTCTGCCTTCACTGCGGCGCGGTGATACCGTGCGCGTCGATGTGGTTGTACGTACCAAGAAAGTGGGACACTTTTTCCCCGGCGGGACCGTCGATGCTTACGATACGTGGCTCGAACTAAAAGGGACCGACGACAAGGGCCAGACCATCTTCTGGAGCGGGATGGTCGAAGACAACGGCCACGGCCCTGTCGAGAAGGGCGCGCACTTTTACCGATCGCTGCAGATCGATGCGCATGGTAATCCGATCAACAAACGCAATGCCTGGGCGACGCGGGCGGTCGTTTACGTGCGCCTGATTCCCCCCGGAGCGGCCGATACCGTGCACTACCGCATGTTCATCCCCGAAAACGCGGGTGACAAAATCACGCTCCACGCGCGACTCTGCTACAGAAAATTCTCCTGGTACGGAACTCATGAGGCCTTCGCCGGCGTGCCGGATCCAGCAAAACTGAACGCAGTTGCGGCGGATTATGACGATCGCCCAACATTGTTCACCGGTTCGCTGCAGGGAGTTTCGGCGAAGGAAGAGAAGATTCCGGATTTGCCGGTCGTGGCTCTGGCCGAAGATGAAGTGACGTTGCCCGTGATCGCACATTATGCAAAGCTGCCTGCGCCCACCACCATCGCTCGAAAAGACGAATGGCAGCGTTGGAACGACTACGGCATCGGCCTGTTCCTGCAAGGAGACTTGAAGGGCGCTGCAGCAGCTTTCGCGAAAGTCACCGAAGCTGATCCGAACAATCCCGACGGATGGGTCAACATCGGCCGCTGTGCCGTGCAGGAAGGCGATATGCAGCGCGCGCGAGTTGTGCTGGAAAAGGCGTTGGCTCTCAGCCCGAATCTTGCCCGCGCAAACTTCTTCTACGCCAAAGTTCTGCGTGCTGATGGCAATTACGATGGCGCAGCCGCGCGTTTGCGCATCGTGCTGGCGCAATATCCATGGGATCGCGTCGCGCTCAACGATTTAGGGCGGATCCTCTTTCTGCAGCGCAAATACGACGATGCGGTGAAAGTTCTCGAGGCGGTGCTTGAAGTCGATCCCGAGGATCTCCAGGCACACTACAACTTGATGCTCTGCTACGGCGGCCTGGGCAATCAGAAGCTCGCCAAAGAGCATGAGGAGCGCTATCTGCGTTTCAAGGCCGATGAAGCGTCGCAGACCATCACCGGACCATATCGCCAGCTTCATCCCGATGACAATAATGAGCGCCAGGCCGTGCATGAGCACGTCTCGGTCCCGCTGCCGATCCTGGCAGACCATGTGGGGACGGCCGCTCTCGAAAGTCTGCCCCGCGCGAAGTCGAGGGGGCCGGCAGTTATCTCCGATGGAGCATCCAGATAATGACGACTTCAAAAATTCCTTTCACCACGGAGGCACAGAGACACGGAGTGGGCATTGTTTTTCGTCTTCTCCGCGCCTCGGTGTCTCCGTGGTTAATTGTTTTTCTTGCTCTCACTTTCAGTTCTGCTCAGACCATCCATTTCCGCGACATCACGGCCCAGGCCGGCATTCACTTCATCCACAACAACGGCGCATTCGGAAAAAAGTGGCTGCCCGAGACCATGGGGCCGGGCTGCGCGTTTATCGACTACGATAACGACGGCTATCCCGATATTCTGCTGATCAACGGCGAAGATTTCCCCGGACATCCGCATGGCGTTGCGACGACGCTCAAGCTTTATCACAACAACCACGACGGAACATTTACTGATGTGACCCGGCGTGCCGGACTGGCCATTCCGATGTACGGCATGGGAGTGGCTGTGGGCGACTACGACAATGATGGCTTTGACGACATCTTCGTCTCCGCGCTTGGACAAAGCCATCTCTTTCACAACAACGGCAATGGCACATTTACGGACGTGACCAAGTCGGCGGGCCTCTGGGGGCTGGCCGAGTTTTCGACTAGTGCCGCGTGGGTCGATTATGATCGCGATGGCAAACTCGACCTAGTCGTCGCTAATTACGTGCAGTGGACGGAGAAGACTGATCTCTATTGCACGGTCGACGGCACCCACAAGTCGTATTGCACGCCGGAGTCCTACAAAGGCACGTCGGTGCGGCTCTGGCACAATCTCGGCAATGGCAAGTTCGAAGACGCCACGCGCAAAGCTGGTCTCGACGATCCAAC
>JASHQK010000054.1 GCA_030039195.1 Candidatus Sulfotelmatobacter sp. | reverse complement strand
CTTCTCGGCGGTCTCGATGAACTCGACTTTCACCGGTAACTTGGTGGCGAGGTCAACCAGACGGTCCGTATGCAGATGATGGTCCGCACCAAAACCGGCGATCCCCCGCGTTACGGTTGCACCCGAGACACCATGAAAGAACAGAAAATCCAGAATCGCAGCATAGGCAGAAGCACCGTGGTATTGCTGGTCCTCCGCCACGTAAACTCCCACCTTCTTACCTGGCCCCGGTGTGAGCACATTCTCCTCCTCGCACTTAAAGTCCTCTTTGGCCAACCAAGAATTCGGCGGTGCGGCCCAAAAGCCCACCACCTTCATGAATTCCGTGTTTCAATTGCTCGCGGAAGGTCTCAAGTTCCTGCTCAAGTTCCACCCGGTTCCGTTCCAGGATCTCGTCAACGAGTGAGCGCAGCCGCAAAGGCACGAATTCCTTCAGCTTCTCGGCATGATCTATGCACAGCGTTCCCTGGGTCTTCATCCACTGGGCGAACATCCCTGTCTGCAGCTTTTGCGCCAACTCCCGCAAACGTGCGATTTCTTCTTCTAGGACGCGGCGGCACAGGGTGCACTGATCGCTGCCGACTTTTCCGGTCAAGGGTTTTTTCAACAGCTCCAGGAAGACATTCGTCACGCTCTCTCCAGGTGTGGAACGCGAAAGTTTTCCTCTTGATCTTGCCAGCGCCCAGCCGTGAAAGTTGCACAAACGAAGATGGGGCTGTGGATGGGTCGTTTCTGTCAGTGTCCACTGAAAATCCTTCAGGATTCCGCAGACCGGACATGTTCCCTTCGTCAGTGCCTGGTTGATGCTGGCGCCGGCTGAAGTAGTCTCTGTCTTCATGGGATTGCCCTCCCCGTCATCACTCCTCCCCAAACCGCGATAAACCCGAAACAAACGCTAAGCGCCACATACAGAAGTCCCAAGCCAAGCTGGCCATCCTGGATCGTGCGTAGCGCTTCATACTCGAAGCTCGAAAACGTCGTATACCCGCCGATGAAGCCGACCGGGATGAGGTAGCGCCAATTCGGGCTCCAATCGGTTTTCGCCGTTAGTAAGGCAAATACAAGGCCGATCAAGAAAGAACCGGTAACGTTGATGACGAACGTTCCATACGGAAACCGGGTTCCTGTCCTGCTGCCGATATAACTCCCCAGCCAAAAGCGCAGAATCGAGCCCAGAGCCCCTCCCACACAGACCATCACATATTTCAGCAAGTCGATTTGTTCCTTTCTTATTCATGGTTACTCACGACGAACAAATACTTCACGAAGCCATGCTCGACTCCGGTCTTGCTTTCTCCAAAATCTCGAGATCACGGCTGATCTCTGCGTGTCGCTCGGATGCCGGCGCATGGTCTCCAACCAGCCTATCGATCTGGGCGCGATAGTTGTTGGCATAAGCATCGAATCTGCGCTGTATCTGATTCAACGTCCGTTCCGACCAGTCATAAAGGAGCGCATGATAGGCGGCCAGAGAATTCGAGAGTTGGCCGCCGATCATGCTGGTTAACCGCTTCGAGGTGATTGAACCGAGAACATCTGCTCCAAGCACAGTAGATAAGAAAGGTCGGCTCAACTGAACCGCGAGTTGGCCGGGGTCGAACGCCGGCATCTCCCGCAATGTCTCAGAGAACTCTTGCTGACCTGGTACATCCTCGATTTCGAGCACTTTCGCAGCGGCTTGAAGTGTGTCATAGAGTTTGTGGACCAAAACATCAAGACGCTTTCGGAGCGAGTCTGTTTTTTCCTGAACAGCCCAAGCAGCGGTATTCCGCACGATGGCGGGGATCGCATCCTCGCTGGCACGCTGCTTCGACCAGGCTTCGACCACCGTGGCTGCGGTAAGCCGGATAATCGCGGCGCCAGAATATTCCAATTCATTTGCCACATTTCGCGCCGCCTTCTTCATCTCCTCCAAGCGGCCGCCGGCTTGTCGCAATTCGGTCTCAACCACTCGAAGTTGCTCGATCTTCTGGGGAGAAATCTGCTCCTTGCGTCGTAGTTGCGAGCGCAATGCAGACTCGACCGCTTGCTGGAGCGAGCTTACCTTGCGCCGAATCGAACGAGCTTTCAATTCCTGGCGCTGAGTGTATAGAGGAGCAATGTCCTCGTCGAACCATTGTCTCCACAGGCTTTCAGCTTCCGCCATGACGCTGACTGCATGCACTGAGAGATCGAGATTCAGCTCGTCTTTGATGTGACTCTTTACGTAATCAATCACGCGATGGCGATCCTTAACCGTCAGCAGGTCAGCCTTGCTCAGCAAAACGTTCGCCGGAATTGCGGCCTCGTATAGAGTCTGAATGGTCTTCAGATCGTCGGGAGTAAGGGTTGACCCCGCGTCGATCAATACAACTCCGAGGTCGCAGCGCGGCAGGTAGGCGAACGTTTCAGCGGCGCCGCGAGTCGCCAAGGAGCCTAAACCTGGTGTGTCAACAAAAGCGATTCCATCGCGAAGACGTGGAGATGGAAGTTGAACCACGATCCTGGTTACATGCTTCTCGTTTCCGGGATTCAATTGCTCGGCAACCAACTCGGGCAATTTTGCGATCGCGAACTCCTCAGGAGTACGGTTCGCAAACCAGACATGCACAGCGGGCATATCGCCATGCACTAATCGAGTCGGAACAGCCGTAATCGGAGTAACGCCCACGGGAAGCACATCGGTTTCAAGAACCGCATTGAGCAGAGAGGATTTGCCGGAACTGACTCGGCCAAAGATCGCAATCTCGAAGCTGTTCTCTTCCAAACGATCAAGGATCATCGAGATAGCCGATCGAAACTCTACGAGGCCGTGCTCGGAAACCACCGATTCCAATTTCTTGAGCAAGGTAACATCACTTTCTGGATTCCCAGATCGTTCCAGCTTTTCGAGCCGTTCCTGAAGATTTTCCTTTGATCCCCGCGTCACGTAGCGATCAAGTTGCCGAACCAGACCTTGCAATTCGGCGGCGATGCCGTCCAATTCGATGGCCGCAACCGGAGGCACTTCGCCATAGCCCCGCATATACTCCGGTTTCAATTCTTCGGCCGCGATGTCGATAAACGTCAAGTTCGTATGCAAAGATCGCGAGACTGGAATGTCAGCAGGAGGTCGTTCGATTCCTTGGCCGTCGAGGACCCGAACGAGTTGGGCGCGAATGCGGGAAATGAAATCCTCGATGACTCGTCTTTGCGCCGGCGACAGATCGGAGGCATAGTGCGGGAAAGCCAGTTTCGAAGCCGAAATGTTGAGAGAGGTCTCGATGTCGGCGAGAAGCTTGTCGATATAGCGACAAGTGACGCTCAGCCGCCGTTCGTGATTCGAGTTCAACGAATTGGATTTCTCTGACATGGCTGCAACCGCTATCTGGTGAGGCCCCCGCTCATACGGAAGTCGATATACAGCGGAGTGATCTTGATGTGTTCCTGTGAGCGATATTTTGGATACCGAGCCATATCAATTAACGCGATCATCGTTCCCGGGTTTCCTGCGCTAAACTCCAAGATCTTTTCAAGGAATTCGCCGACATTCGCGCCCGAAAGCCCGCGGCGCTGGATCATTTCGCGGGCAAATCGCTCGGCAGTTCCCTGGTCGAAATTATCGATCTCACATTTCTGAGTTCGGTCGCCATAGAGGGACTGCAGGAAGCCGGTATCTTCCATGTGGGCGGAGCGCGCAACTGCGCTCACCGGGGTTGATCCCCAGCTTATGATTTCGCGAGCGGCAGAGGCGAACGCATAGGACGGCCGCCTCAGATGATCGAGGATGATGGAGTACTCACCCTCACGCAGCGCATCCATCACAATCCCCTTCAAGGAAACTGCTGATTTGGACGCGATTGCGTCCTCGTCGCGAAACACCTTCTTGGCGCGAGGACTCCCCAGCCGCAGAAGACTATGAGCCAGACTGCGAAATACCACATTTGTCGTCGAAGAATCGTCACAATAAAGAACTGACCGGAATTCGGATAACACGTCCCGAAGAAGGAGAGTCTTGCCAACTCCCGAGGGCCCATAAATGAGAAATGGGCGTCTCTTCCGAAGGAACTGATCGATTCGCTGGCGCTCCTCTTCGCGATCAAAGATGAATTCCGGAGTCATGCTTTCACTCATCACCACTGGCTGCCCGTCTCACGCCGACTAAGAGTCGCAATATGTCATCCTTAGCTTGAACCTGAGCCGGAGCCCTAAGTCGTCGATCAATCTCCTCATTGATCGCAGGCAACGCAAAATCGATACCCTTTGTAAGCCACTCTTCGATTTCTCCTTGAAGGAGCCAATCGGCTGTCGGCAAGGCTTCGATGAGCCGCTTGGCCGCAACTTTCTTATCCGGTTCGTCGCCCACACGCAAAGCGATTGCGCTGGTCCTGGCCCTAATCTCCCGATCCCTGTCGTAAAGCAAGACAGCCAGAAGCCGCCAATCGTCAGCGTCTAAGTGCAAAGGCTCAAGAAGGCGTAAGGCGCATCGCCGTCGACGCTGACTTCCAGGCAACTCATTCACGCCCGAGGGGTCAGGAGTCCTTGCCGCATCGATGAGGGCATGATGAGCTAACTCCCCAACTTTTCGCAGCGCATCCTCGGCAAAGCTGCGACAAAAATCGTCCTCAAGAGTAGCTACCAATTCTGGAACCACCTCGGGACGGCGGAATTCGCCTAGTGCTTCAATGACTCCAGTGAGGCGACTTCGCAACGTTCTGCGAAGAGCCTGATATACATCCTCGGTTTGCCAGGCAGCGAGCGCCCGCGCGGCCGTG
The DNA here is from genome assembly GCA_030039195.1 of Candidatus Sulfotelmatobacter sp. Taxonomy (GTDB): domain Bacteria; phylum Acidobacteriota; class Terriglobia; order Terriglobales; family Acidobacteriaceae; genus Sulfotelmatobacter. Next base: position 2,077 of record JASHQK010000054.1, on the reverse strand, counting down.
TTTCTGACCGCTTCCTCTCCATGCGCCACGGCGGGTTCTGAAATCTCACGGTCGCTCAGCAAGTACTCAAGCAAAACGTCTTTGGCTCCGAGTTGGGCTAGTGCTCGCACCGCTCGCTGGCGCGGCACGAAGATGCTCCTGGGATGGCCTTCGAGAAGGAATCGGCGTAATGGTCCGATCGTGGAGTCTCCGCAGGCTACCAGCATGTCGATTCCTAACTCCCCTTCATCGAGGGAATTGAGGCTCTGGACGAGCGCTTCGATGTCGTTCATCGACAACTCTCGAAACGCGCGGGCAGTTCTCTGTTCCACCAGAGCCTCGTTCCCTTTTTGCATTACTTACCCCAGCGGCTGTAAACGGAGCGCCCTGCGTACTTCGCACTCCGTCCCAATTCCTTTTCAATTTCGAGTAGGCGATTGTATTTCGCAACCCGCTCACCGCGGCAAGCGGAGCCAGTTTTTAGCTGTCCCACGCCTGTGGCGACAGTGAAATCTGCAATCGTCGTATCATCCGTTTCGCCCGACCGATGTGAGACAACGCAGGTGTAATTGTTCTTGTTGGCCAGTTCGATGCAACGCAGGGTTTCCGTGACCGTGCCAATCTGATTGAGTTTGATCAGGATGGAGTTGGCTACACCTTCCCTGATTCCCTTCGCGAAGATTTCAGGATTTGTGACAAAGATGTCATCGCCTACCAACTGCGCCTTCGCTCCAACTTGGGACGTCAGTTTCTTCCATCCCACCCAGTCATCTTCAGCGAGACCATCTTCAATGGAGTAAATCGGATACCTCTTGAGCCAGTCCTGCCAAATCGCGATCATCTGATCGGAACTCTTGCGACTCTTGTCAGACTTGTGAAACACGTAGTTGCCGTTGTCGTAGAACTCGCTAGCGGCTGGGTCCAGGTTGATGCCGATATCCTTGCCCGGCTTGTACCCCGCCTTTTCGATCGCGGACAAAATCAGTTCCATCGGTTCTTCGTTTGACCGCAAGCGTGGCGCAAACCCGCCTTCGTCCCCGACACTGGTCTCGTATCCTTTTTCTTGGAGCACCTGTTTCAGCGTCTGAAACGTCTCGGCGGCAGCGCGCAAGGCTTCACTGAAAGTGGGAGCACCTGCCGGAACGATCATGAATTCCTGAAAATCGACATTGTTGTCAGCATGCCTTCCGCCATTGAGCACATTGAGTTGGGGGACGGGCAGAACGTATTCATCGCGTGCGGCGAATTGCCGGTAAAGAGGAATCTTTTTTTCGGCTGCCGCAGCTTTCGCTGCCGCTATCGAGACTCCGAGGATCGCATTAGCTCCGAGCTTCGATTTGTTCGACGTCCCATCGAGAGCAATGAGCTCTTCGTCGAGAGCTTTCTGGTGCCCAGGGTCCATTCCTTTGACTGTTCCCTGGATGAGCTTGTTCACGTTCTGGACTGCCTTCAAAACTCCTTTGCCCTTGTATCGGGAATTGTCTCCGTCCCGAAGCTCTACCGCTTCGTGCTTACCGGTGGAAGCTCCCGAAGGAACCTTGGCGACACCCACAGCACCACTCTCCAGGGTCACACTGACTTGCACGGTTGGATTTCCTCGCGAATCGAGAATTTCCATTGCATCGACGAGTTTTATTTTTGACATGAGATCTCCTTGCTATGAGTTATGACTTCGCTATACGGATCCGGTATTAAGTACGGTGATCAAATCCTTTTCAACCTCGCGCGGAAAAGCCAGCGCCTTTATTCGGGCGACTGTTTCATCCACGGCATACGGGAATGACTTCAACTGAAATGAGCCATCCTCCCAAATTGCGTAACAGGCGTCAGACTTTCCCGTTTTTGGCTGTCCCAAACTTCCGGGATTCACAACGACTTTTTCGCCGATTTTGCGAATGAACGGCGTGTGCGTGTGGCCTACGAGCAATACGTCGGCATTCACGCCTAGGAGTTCCTTTCTCCACTCTTCAGATTGCTCTGGGCAATATCCGTACAAAGGGTCGGATGGTTTCGCATGACAGAGGCAAAATTTCGTCCCTTTTCGTACTAGCTCCAGTTTGAGGGGCAACCGGCGCAAAAACTCTTTCTGATCTTTCGC
>JASHQK010000589.1 GCA_030039195.1 Candidatus Sulfotelmatobacter sp. | reverse complement strand
GATACCGCGTGATTACGATCCGATTGAAAAACCAGGCGACGCTAACAATTGTGACGCCGTGGTTGACTTTCGGATGTAACACGCAGGACTTCGTTGTGAGTCGTGAACATGCAAGTGGAAGAGACTTACAACATTCGACATCGAGCTGCTAGTGTCATTGGCCCGAGTGTTTCAGAGCGCATGGGCACGGGAAAAGCTCTGCGCAAGAAAATTCCAGTTCCACGGAGTTCCCAGACCGAGTGGGCTGTTGCGCCCAACCGCCCAAATCCCATTGAGGTACTGCGGGAATCCGACCGCGACCGACTCCCCGAACTCTTGCCCATCCGGTACGGACGGATGCGGCAATCTCCCTTTGCATTTTTCCGAGGTTCGGCGGCGGTAATGGCGTGGGACCTGTCGAAGACTCCTGTGACCGGAATTCGCGTGCAGGCTTGCGGCGATTGTCATGCCTCGAACTTCGGTGGCTTTGCCAGTCCTGAGCGCCGATTCCTGTTTGACATAAATGATTTCGATGAAACCCTTCCGGCACCCTGGGAATGGGACCTCAAGCGACTGGCGGCGAGCATTGTCCTGGCATCACGCGAACTTGGTCTGCGAGGCGGGTGCTGCGAAGACGCCGTGCTGCGGATGGCGCGGGCGTATCGTGAGCATATTCGCGCGTACGCACATTTGCGAGCGTTGGACGTTTGGTATTCACATATGGACGCCGAGGTGTTCATCGAAGAGGCGAAGACGGCGGCGGCGAGAAAACGCTGGGAACAAGAGGAGGCAAAAGCGCGGGGGCAGACTGCGGAGCACATTTTTCCTCGAATCGCAAAAGTCGTGAACGGGCGCACACACATCGTGGATCATCCACCACTCGTCTGTCATCCACGTGAAAGCGACGTCATACAAAAGCACGTTGTGCAGATGTTCCAGCAGTATCGCGAAACGCTTCCGGCGGAACGGCGGGTGATGTTGGATCGCTATTACATTGTCGATGTCGCGCGTAAGGTGGTCGGAGTGGGCAGCGTAGGAACCCGCTGTGCTGTGGTGTTGCTGATGGCCGGCGAGCACGACCCGTTACTGCTGCAATTCAAGGAAGCGCTTCCCTCAGTGCTCGAGCCGTATGCAGGCAAGAGCCGTTATTCCAATCACGGTGAGCGAGTCGTGATCGGACAACGCTTGCTGCAATCTGCGAGCGACGTATTTCTTGGCTGGACACGCGATGAGAAGGGACGTAGTTACTATTTCCGCCAACTCCGCGACATGAAAATGAAAATTGATCTGGAAAACATGACCAAAGGCGACTGGCTTGAATACGTCGAGATCTGCGGATGGACGCTTGCGCGAGCACATGCGCGAACCGGGGACGCAGCTATGATTGGTGGATATCTCGGCAAGAATGATGTGTTCGATTCTGCCCTTGCAAAATTCGCCACTGCTTACGCCGACCAAGCCGAACGAGATTTTGCCGACTTATGGAAAGCATTTCGTGCTGGGCAGATGGCAGCGAGAGGCTGCTGAAGCGCGAATCTGCGAACGCTACGAGAACGTGCTAAACACATCCCAGTAATAGCCACACATTACTCACCGTTGCGCACCACGAATTACATCTCCAGATACCGGGGCTATACATTCTGACAGTTCCTGAGTAGCTATCCTCCAGCTCATGCTGAGTGCAACCGCTTGCGAAACTTGCTCTGGATTCGACCGGACAAGTAACAACTAACCAAAATGAAGGAGATTACGGCTATGCTACGAACCATACTTAGAGAACAAGAAGACGGAATTGCGAGGAAAGCTTTGCTCTGTTTTCTCACACTCACAATGATGCTGCTTCTGATTCTCCCCGTGTTCGCTGCCGATAAGCAGAAGGACGAAGAGACCATTCGGAACGCCAATCTCTTGTTGCAGGAGATGCTCAATAGCAAAGACATCTCGCCGTCGACGCTGGCAAAAGCGAATTGCGTGTTGATCCTGCCAGGTGTGAAGAAGTTTGGCTTCGGTATCGGCGGTAGCGGCGGCCGTGGTCCCTTGCTTTGCCGAAGTGGTCAGGACTTTGAGGGCAAGTGGTCTGCGCCTGCGATGTATTCGGTCGGTGGTATGAGTGCTGGCTTACAAGTAGGTGGTTCGTCCACTGACTTCGTTTTACTGCTCATGACTCCGAAAGTTGTGAATCAGGTCCTGAACGGAAAGACCAAGATGGGAACGGATGCGACTGCAGCGGCAGGCCCAGGCGCAACCGCGGCCAGTGCATCTGACGCGGATATTCTGACCTACGGAAAGGCGAAGGGGGTGTTCGCGGGCGTATCGCTGGGAGGCTCCAGCGTAGAACCGGACAACGATGCGAACTACCGCCTGTACGGCAAGACTCTGACCGCAACCGACATTGTTCGCGGAACCGATATCAAGCCCACGGAGGAAGGTCAGGCTTTGGTTACAGTACTTGACGACAAACTACCACTACACCGCCAATAAGGGCAGGCCCAGAACTTCACTGCACGACGGAGAAGCCGTCGCTCTGCAAACGGTTTCGGTTCGACATCGGGGCCTTCGTAGTACTGTGAACTCGAGACGACAAAGGGGCTTCAATGAGAAGCCCCTTTGTCGTTAAACTTCAAAAAGTCGTTACCTCGGCCTTGCGATGTTATTGCAAAATCGCAATTGTACTCACTCCGGCGGTTGTCTTAAGTGGAATCGCTTTTTTGAACAACCGGCGGTCCAGTGGCAGATCGGTGGCGCCGTCATTGGGGAGGGTTCGGTGCCTGGGTGCGGTTTGGTATGCCTTTTGCGGCGACCTCGGCTTGATGGAGCAAGGGACGCAGGCTGTTGACCGAGATCCCGAGAGTGCTCCCGGAAAATCCGTCCATG
>JASHQK010000588.1 GCA_030039195.1 Candidatus Sulfotelmatobacter sp. | reverse complement strand
GAAGAACGCGAGGAGTACGAGCCGCACCTGCGCGAGGGGACGGTCGTTTACGCCGGCGTCGACTACGCGGCCATTCTGCGCCAAGCCGAGAAAGAAGCCGACCTTGTGATCTGGGATGGCGGCAATAACGACACTCCCTTCTACGTTTCCGATCTGGAAATCGTTGTCGTCGATCCGCACCGGCCGGGCCATGAACTGGCCTACTTCCCCGGGGAAGTGAATCTGCGGCATGCCGGAGTGATAGTGATTAATAAGGTTGATACAGCAGCGGCTCAGGATGTAGAGACTGTCCGGCGCAACGTGCGTGCCAGTAATCCCAATGCTGCCGTAATAGAGACTGCATGCCGGGTGACGGTCTCTTCCCCGGAGTTGGTCAACGGGCGCAGAGTTTTGGTCGTCGAGGATGGTCCGACCCTCACACACGGTGAAATGCCCTATGGCGCCGGGGTGGTTGCTGCCCGGCAATGCGGCGCCCGGGAGATGGTCGACCCGCGCCCCTATGCGGTCGGATCCATCCGCTGGACCTATGAGCGCTATCCGCATCTCACCAACCTGCTCCCCGCCATGGGTTACAGCGACCGGCAGCAGCACGAACTCGAAGAGACCATCAATCGCGTGGACTGCGATGTCGTGTTGGTTGCAACTCCAATCGACTTGGCCCACTTAATCAAGCTGAACAAGCCAAGTCTGCGCGTGACCTATGAAGTCGAAAACTTGACTCGTCCGGGATTGACAGAGATTTTGCAGGAGTTCACGAAGAAGCACGCGCACGTGGGGGTTCACTAGCTGATTGCGTAGCCCCGGATGCGCTCGTCAGGCGTTGCGTGCGAGGCACGCAATGACCGGAATTGCCGTGCCCTCAGGGCCTAAAGGCCAAATTTCATTACTCACTCCGGCCGACTGGAAGCCCCGCCCTTTCAAGGCTGGATGCCGGCACGGCACGTATGAAGCAAGGTGTTACGAAACTCGCCGCGCTGCATGCAGAGTGGAATGAATCATGCCCAAGCCGCGAAGCGGCGGGAAATGAAAGCCCGGCACGACAGTGCCGGGAACCAGAAAGTGGAATAGACCGAGTCCGCATCAGCGGACGTCATGTGTTTCGTAACAGCCCCCTGAAGGCGTTGCCCTTTCATGTCGTATATAAACGCTGGAACCGCGCCAGGTGCCATCATTCTGGGGCGCTTCTTGATGCGGGGTCCGCGTCTGTTGCCGACAAACACACACGTCCTTCGGCGCAAAGAACGCGCCTCAGGATGACAACTGGAACAAGCTACCGAGCTTCGATTACCTTGCGGATACGCTCAAAGGCCCAGTCGATTTCTTCGCTCGTGATGGTCAGTGGCGGCGCGATACGAATCACATGGTCATGCGTTTCTTTGCACAGCAGGCCTTCTTCTTTCAGCGCCTCACAATAGGGCCGGGCCGGGCTTAGCATCTCGATTCCAATCCAAAGCCCCTTCGCACGAATCTCTTTTAAGTCCCAGCTGCGGAGGGTTCGCAACCGTTCGAGGAAATACTGGCCCATCGTTTTTGAGCGCTTCACCAATTCCTCTTCGACCAACACGCGCAGTGCGGTGCGAGCGACGGCGCAGGCCAGCGGGTTGCCGCCAAACGTGCTTCCATGGTCGCCGGGATGGAATACGCCCAATACCTCCCGCGATGCCAGAACCACCGAGACCGGATAAAATCCGCCCGCCAGCGCCTTGCCGATGACGAGCATGTCGGGCCTGATTCCTTCATGCATGTAGGCAAACAATTCGCCGGTACGGCCCAGGCCAGACTGGATTTCATCGCAGACCAGCAGCACGTGATTTTGGCGGCAGATTTCGGCGGCTTCTTTCAAATATCCCGCCGGAGGAATGATGATGCCCGCTTCTCCCTGGATGGGTTCAACCAGGAAGGCACAAGTATTCGGAGTGATAGCCTCGCGCAGGGCAGCGGCGTCGCCAAATGGAATGATCTTGAAACCGGGGGTGAACGGTCCGAAGCCATCGCGGTACTGTTCGTCACTGGAAAAGCTGACGATCGTGACCGTCCGCCCGTGAAAGTTGTTCGCGCAAACAACGATTTCCGCCTTGCTATCGGGGATACCTTTTATCTTGTAACCCCATTTCCGCGCCGCTTTGATCGCGGTTTCCACCGCCTCGGCGCCGGAGTTCATCGGCAGCACCATATCGAACCCCGTCAATTCATGCAGGTCGCGATAAAGCAGAGGCAGTTGATCGTTGCGAAAAGCGCGCGACGTGAGTGTGACTTTATGCGCCTGATCGATCAACGTGTTGAGAATTTTCGGATGGCAGTGTCCCTGGTTCACGGCAGAATACGAGGCGAGACAGTCTAAATAGCGCTTGCCGTCCACGTCGTACACCCAGACTCCTTCAGCCCGCTCGATCACAACATCGAGGGGATGGTAGTTATGGGCGCCAAAGCGGTTTTCCAGCTCAATGAGTTCCTCTGTACACATTCTGTCCAGTACTGGCATGAATTCTCCTCATGAGTGCATCGATTTTCTATTCGGTATCCAAAAGCATGGTCAACAACGCCATTCGCACATACAAGCCATTCGCAGCCTGCCGAAAGTAAAGAGCGCGTGGGTCCTCGTCTACTGCTTTGTCCAATTCCACGGTGCGGGGAAGCGGATGCATGATTAACGCGTCGGATTTCATCTTGCGGAGCAGCGCCGGATCAATGGCGTACCGCTTTCGCCCCTGTTCGTCACGAAGGCGTTCTGGCCGAATGCGCGTCTGATAAATGACGTCGGCTTCGCCAATGACTCGATCCACATCCGACTCCAGTTCGTAACGCACTCCGTGTTCGTCGAGGTAAGTCAGAATGTCAGGCTTCATCTGAAGTTCGGGTGGAGCGACGAAGAAGATCTTCACGCGATCGAATTTCGCAAGCAGATAGGCTAGGGAGCGAGCGGTGCGTCCCCGATCCAGTTCGCCGATGATCGCGACGCTCAGGCCAACCAGAGGCCGCTCTCGGTAAATCGTGTAAAGATCGAGGAGCGCTTGGGTGGGATGCTGCCCGCCCTCGCCATCTCCGGCGTTGATGACGGGAACCGAGGAGACTTGCGCGGCCCGTTGGGCGCCACCTGCCTGCGGATGTCGAACCACGATGACGTCGGAGTAGTGGGCGATAATGCGGATGGAATCCTCCACCTGCTCGCCTGCAACCTCGGAAGAAAATGCCGAGGCCTGCTCAGTGGAGAGCACCTTTCCGCCGAGTCTGTACATTGCCGCTTCAAAGCAGAAGCGGGTCCGCGTGGAAGGCTGATAGAAGAGGTTAGCAAGAATTTTGTCCTGATATTCCAGCGTTCCGCCGCGGGCCACCACGCGTTCCATTCCGCGAGAGCGGTGAAAAAGGTCCATCAGCAAAGGCAGCGTGAACTGCTGCGACTCGATTACGTGCCGCAGTTTCGAGACCATGAATCCGTTGTCTTGAAAATGGCGCGAACCCGCCGTTTTGAGGGAAGGGAGATTCGAACTCGCTGCCATTTAGCCTCCTACTGGAACTTCTGTTGTCGTAATCTCGCTGCAGGTCGGTACTGAGTCCGGAAAGATATGAGTTCCCATTCGTCCCGCCACAGCATCGATCAAGTGCTCGAAGGAAGTGATGACCACTTCCGCGCCGCCAGACCTGACAAAGCGCAGCGCCGACTCAACCTTCGGACCCATATTTCCTGCCGGAAAATGTCCGGCGCGGTAATACCCTTCCAGTTCCGAAGCTGTGACCCTTTCCAGTCGACGCTCGGTCGGTTTTTTATAGTCGAGGTAAACAAAGTCAATGTCGGTGGAAATGGCGAAGATCTCCACTCGCAACATCGAAGCCAGAAGCGCCGAGGCGCGGTCCTTATCAATCACTGCTTCGATCCCTTTAAGCTCATCGCCACATCGCACGACCGGAATGCCACCACCACCGCAGGCAACCACCAGCACGCCTTCGTTCATGAGGGAGCGAATGACTTCCAGTTCGACGATCTCGACTGGTTCTGGAGACGGCACGACGCGCCGGTATCCGCGCGCCGCATCTTCCACGATCTCCCATCCCAACTGCCTGCGGCGTTCTTCTGCAACGGCTCTCGAATAAAAAGGGCCGATTGGCTTGGTCGGATGTTTCATGGCGGGGTCATCGGCCTGCACCACAGTTTGGCTAACCAGGCTTACCACCGGCACGCTCAGCCGCACGGCAGACAATTCGTCGGAGAGGGATTGCGACAGCAGATATCCAATTTCTCCCTGGCTTGCTGCTCCGCAAACGTCCAAAGTCTGTCCCGGGACGAGGTCAGAAGCCCGCTCGGATCGCAGCAACTGGGCTCCCACCTGCGGACCGTTTCCGTGGGTCACCACCACGTGATATCCGGCCTGGATCAGTTGAACGATTGCGGCTGCCGTACGACGCGCGTTCGCCCATTGTTCGGCAACAGTTCCCTTTTCCCCGGCACGGATAAGGGAGTTGCCGCCAACAGCGATAAGCATGGATTTCATCATCCGTAGCCACTCTTATCGGTGCGCGAACTCCTCTTTTCGCGCCGGCTCCAACACCTCGCGATATTGCATCAGTTCCAGCAGAATTGCTTTTTGCGCGTGTAACCGATTCTCCGCCTGCTGGTACACCACAGAATGGGGCGAGTCCATCACCTCGTCGGTGACTTCATCTCCCCGGTGCGCCGGCAAACAATGCATGAACAGCGCGTCAAACTTGGCACGACGGAATAAGTCCGAATTCACTTGATACGGAGCAAATATCTTGCGGCGCGACTCCGCTTCTTTCTCCTGGCCCATGCTCGCCCACACGTCGGTATAGATCACGTCTGCATCCGCCGCCGCTTCTTCCGGGTCCTCGGTCAGAGTCAGTGTTCCTCCCGTCTGCTGGCCACGCTGACGGGCCCACTGAATCGCGTCCGGTTTAGGCTCGTATCCCCGCGGCGTCGCTACCCACACGTTGGCGCCAAGTTGCGCCCCCGTAAACATCAGGGAATGGCAAACATTGTTTCCGTCGCCGATGTATGCGACCTTCAACCCTGCTACGCTGTGCTTGAGTTCCAGCATGGTCAGATAATCGGCCATGGCCTGGCAGGGATGGCTAAAATCGGTCAGGCCGTTGATCACCGGAATGCTGGCGTACATCGCCATCTGCTCAACAATCTCGTGGGCGTAGGTGCGAATCATGATCGCCTGCACCATGCGCTCCAGGTTCTTCATGACGTCGTAGATGGATTCACGCTTGCCCAAGCTGATTTCTGCATTCGACAGATACAGCGCAAATCCTCCCAGCTGCTGAATGCCCACATCAAACGAGACCCGCGTGCGCAGCGATGGCTTTTCAAAAATCATCGCCAGCGTTTTTCCCTTCAAAGCTCCCGTATGAGCAGAAGGATGGCTTTTAATCTCGCTCGCCAGTTCAAGCAGGTACCGGATCTCTTCAGGTGAGAAATCCCGAATCGAAAGAAAATTGTGACGACCCATAGGACACCTCTTCTCGCTGGAAAAATGGGGAGGCACACCTCAATCGCGTGGAACGAAGGGGTGAGGCACCGGGAAACACAAGGAAATCTGGGAAAAACCGATTCGGAATGATCTCCTGCGGTGGCCTCTCACACCCGAAGGCGGACATAGAAGTACCTGTTTTTATGATCTCTTGCGAGGTGGATACGGACAGTGAAAGGCGTCACCGCGGCGAGTGACGGAGGTCACGCCTCAGATCGCGGGAAACAGCGCCCCAGGCGGCGAAAAGGAGGACACCGGAAAGTGATTTCAGCTCGAACGCGGATTAGCGCTTATAGCCAATCTTGCGCAACAGATCGTGACGCCACGATATGTCGGATTCGGCCTCTATTCCCTTTGGCGAACTGCCGTCGATCACCCCAAGCACACCTCGGCCTTGTTCGCTCTGGGCCACAATGATTTCGACAGGATTGGCGGTTGCGCAGAAAATCGAACACACCTCCGGCACATTGCGGATCGCGCTCAGCACGTTAATGGGATATGCATTCTGCAGCAGCACCACAAACGTGTGACCGCAGGCCATGGCTTGAGCGTTGCGGATTGCAGCCGCACGCAAACCGGCGTCATTTCCTTCCGACCGCGTGAGGCAGGCTCCGGAGCTCTCGTTGAATGCCAGTCCAAACTTTGCCTGAGGAACCGTTGTGGCGATTGCTTCGTAGAGATCTTCCACCGTCTTGATGAAATGAGATTGGCCGACAATGATGTTGGCATCGGCAGGAACTTCCATGCGCACGGCATGCATCTCTAGCATCGCATATCTCCTTTACTCATCTCCTATGCTATGCGCTTGCCACGGGAGCGTTCCACATATCGCCCAGTCTTTACCTCGACGCGAACGACTTCGTCCGGGGCGATGAAGAGCGGAACACGGATCGAGAGTCCGTTGTCAAGAATTGCTTCCTTCCAGGCGCTGTCTTGCGGCGCGTGCGAAGGTGGTGCCGTGCGGACGATGCGTGCTTCGGCTATATCTGGCAAGATGATGGAAATTGGCTCGCCCTCAAAAAACTCCACCGGGAATTCCATTCCGGATTGCAGGAAATTTCCAGCCGTCCCGATGCTCGCTCCCGGTATTTCGATTTGCTCAAATGTATCCGGTCGCATGAAGGTGAAACGGTCGCCTTCGGCGTACAGAAACTCCATCGTTCGTCGTTCCAATTCCAGGTCTTCGAGTTTTTCTTGCGGGCGAAAGTGAGGTTCCCACATGCGGCCGCTTTTTACGTTGATCAATTTCGTTTTGACCACGCCCCCCATTTTTGCGGCTCCCGCCTTGGATTCGACTTGGAGGACCTTGTAGATTTGTCCCTCGATGCGGATCGCGGTCCCTTCCTGCAGCTCCGACGCGATGACCATAAATCCTGCTCTCTTCAGCGATTTTTCGAACAACGGCATTGTCTGGCGGAGTGCTGCTCTCGGCTGTGACTGGAATCACCTCTCTTGCCGGCAAACTGGCACTGAGGGAATGCGAAACGCGCAATAGGAGGAAGGCGCAGTAGTACTAATCCGTGATGGCGCCGTCAGGCAATCCTCTGACCGGAAAAGCTCGGCTGGGCGCAGGCCGCGTCGATCGTCTCCGAATCCACCAACCCGGCGGCGCCGTATAAAACCGGCAGCACTTGAGCCGGCGGATACTTGCGGCGCAGCTCTGCCACTTTCTCTGTGCCACGGCGATAAGCAGGCAGATACATACGTCCGAGCAGCGGATGGCGACCCCACGCTCCCGAGAGCTTATCGGCGCGCTCCTCGGTGACTAGATAATCACGCCGCAGAATGGCAGCCACCTGTTCTTTCGTCGTGTTCTCGCCCCAAGTCAGGTACGACGCTTCGTTCTTGGCGTCATCCTGCAATAGTGCGAGCAGTACGCCGATCTGCAAGTCTTCATCGGGAAGCTGGTCCACTTCGGTGACCCCATGCGCAATCAGGATCGCGTTGTTCGCGATTCCTTCAAAGAGTGTGGCGGCGCGCGTGTTCATCGTCAGGACGGTGGCCTCGAAGCCGATAACGCCGCGCACATAGAGGTCCTGAAGGTAGGCGAATGTGGTTACGTGTCCCGGCACGACTTCGTGGCTGACGAGGTGCTCGAACTCCGGGAAGGACATCTGTAAGGAGGCGTTGATCTCGTACGTGGCCTCATATTTCGGCTTTCCCTCCGGCGTGCGGGCGCGGCCAATGTAGTTCATAGAGCCGGAGAACCACGCGTCTTTGATCGGAAGGAAGGCGATGTTGGCCCGCGGCACTCGGGCAAGCTCTGCCGGAAGATACCGGACAAGGTTCGTTGCGCAGAGCTCATTCATATTGGCAATGACGGCAGTGCTCAGAGCCCGCACGGAGGCCATTGGGACGATCCGTTCGCGGCGCCATTGATCCCCTGCGGCCAGGATGCCACCCGCGCCAGCGGTCTGATATCCAGCCTTGCCGAGCAACTCGGCAACGCGTTCGCGTTTTTTCTCAGGCTGCGAAGGTTCGGGCGCACGGCCGGTGGAAGCTTGCACGCTTTTTTCATAAGGCACGCGGTTTCCCTTGCCGGTGGTCTCCATCGCGAGTTCCCACATTGTCGTAAGGCAGATGTTCAGGCCTTCAAGAAAGCTTCCGCGCAGGCCGCCCACGCGGCGAGCTTCAACGTTGATCGCATCCATCGAGCGAATAATCTCTGTCCCCATTTCGCGCACGTAGTCCGCCACGGCGGTGCTGTCCTTGCCAGTGACGCCACCGGCGGCGCGCAAACGCGCTGCTGCGGGGTGAGTGTAAGCGGCAGGCAACGGTTCGTCAGAAAACCAGGAATCGGCGATGAACCGGCCAGTGCCGGAGGCACACATGACATCGCCTCCCCAGAGCGTATCAATACCGAGAATTGCGTTTGCGATGGAAAGATCGGCTTGGTTCATTTGTTTCTCCATGAAGTCGTTTTTACCGGCATTGCACTTGCAAGGCTCCCTAGAACGCGAATCCCTAGTCTCTTAAGGGAAGCTCTGATTAAGTTTCACCTTCTTTGTTCTGTCATCCTGAGCGGAGCGAAGGATCCCGTCCAAATCCGCGCCAGCAACGGCCTTTCAAGCGGTCCCTGCCGCCGTCCTGCTGCCCTGTTTCTCAGACTTGACCGGACCTTTCTTAGCTTTCCGACTTCTGCTTCTTCATCGACGTCAGGTAGGTGTACGCGCAAAGTGCCACGAACCCGAGAGCAGAAAGCATCTGCGAAAGCGGAATGTTGTTGTAGAACGGCGTCTGGATCCATTCTTCTTTGAAATGAGGAACGACCCGCAGTGCCGCTCCAATCACGCCACCGAGCGCACCGCCGGCCATCAATCCGCCGGCAATGATGATACCGCGCTCGCGAATTGTCTTACCGCGCTCGCCGCCGGTCTTTTCCGCGCGCTTGTTCACGAGGTGCGAGAGAAATCCGCCGGCCAGGATGGGCGTAGTCAACTGCAACGGCAAGTAGATTCCAAGCGCGAAGACCATCGACGAAAGACCGAGCATCTCGAGCACAACCGTGACCATGGCGCCGAGACCAAACAATATGTAAGGGGCGGGCTGGCCGCTCATGAATCCTGAAACCACGGCTTTCAGCGCGGATGCCTGAGGTGCGACCAGCACTTGCCGCGGGTCGCCCGGCATGGCCTCTCCGAACTGAAACGCCTTCGCCAGCAGGATGATTGTGAATCCAGCCGTGATCGCCGATGCGACCACCGCAATGAACTTCACCTTTTGCAAGGCTGCGGGCGTGGAACCGATCCAATAACCGGCCTTTAAGTCGGTGATGAACTGTCCCGAGCAGCACAGGGCAACGCAAACCATCCCAGCCAGCGCCATCACGAAGAACATGCCGGTAGATCCCGACAGCCCGAACTTCAGCAGCACGACTGCCGAAACAATCACGGTGAGCAACGTCATCCCGCTCGCCGGATTGTTGGCGGTCGTCGCAATGGCGTTGGCTGCAACCGTGGTGAAAAAGAACGCGAACAGCAGGGTGAGTCCGAGGCCGAGCCCAACCACAGTCCAAGAAACGTGCAACTGCCCAAAGAAGATCGCTACTCCAATCGCGCCCAGAACAATTCCGAGCAGGATGGTCATGACTGGAATGTCGCGGTCCGTGCGTTCCATCTGCGCCGCTTCCCCGTGACGAAAGGCACGTAGCGCGATGCTAAACGATCCCGCTACCACGCGCAGAGATTTGAGAATTCCGACGAGTCCCGCGCTCGCGATCGCCCCCACGCCGATGAAGCGCACGTAGTTGCGGTAAATATCGGCCGCCGTCATGTGCGAGATCGGGATGCTGGCGGGGTACACGGTAATGTCGCCCATGTGGCTGCCCACAAACCAGATCAACGGCACCAGAGCGAAATTCACCATCACCCCCCCGGCGCAGAAGATGAGCGCGACGCGCAAGCCCATCACATACCCGAGGCCAAGAATGAACCCGACGGCATCGAAATTGAAGACCATCCGGCTGCGCTCGGCGAGCGACCGCACCACGGGCAGAAATTGGAAGTTCAGATATTCCTTCCAGACATGAAACGTGGTGACAAAGAAGTCATAGATCGCCGCGATGACCGTGGCCTGCAGCAGAAGCTTGGCTTGCGAGCCACCTTTTTCACCAGTCACGAGAACTTCGGTGATCGCCGTGGCCTCGGGGAACGGGAACTTGCCATGCATTTCGCGCACGAAGTAGCGGCGCAAGGGAATAAGAAAGAGGATGCCGAGGCATCCGCCCGCCAGGCAGATGAAAATCGTCTGCACCGGATGCGGGTCGAGGTGCAGAGCGTACAGCGCTGGTATGGTGAAGACCGCTCCCGAAACCACAGCAGCAGAGGCGCCACCCATGCCAGTGATGACCATGTTCTCCAGCAGCGAAGAGCGCCTCTGGTACAAGCGCGCCAAGCCGATCGCGAGGATGGAGATGGGAATCGCTGCCTCCATGCCCTGGCCAACTTTGAGCGTGGAGTAGGCTGACGCGACCGAAAACATCACGCAAAACAGAATGCCCCACAAAATGGCGCGCGTAGTAAGTTCTGGCAATTTGGCCGAAGCGGGAACGATGGGCAGATACAGTTCGCCTTCGTGCAGCGGCTTATAGGCATTTTCAGGAAGAGTTTGGGTGTTCAGCAGTTCAGGCGGCATGGTAGGCCTCGCCCCAGTGGACCATTGGCGCCGAAACTGATCAGTGACCCCAATCACAACGATGCATGGCAGTGGAATCGATACGTAAATGTGCAGTTCGCAGCATGGGGTCTAGCGTGTCGGCCAGCAAGGATCAGGACCTACAAATCGTAGCAGCTGGCTCGCATGTCGAACTGTGCGGGTGAGTTTCGGAATCGGGTTAGCGCCGGCGCAGAGAACTCTCAGATCATCGGCACACTCGCATCGTCCCTCATTCGCTCGTAGCTTCGGGAACCTGCTCCAGCGGCGTCGAATCTTGAGTGCGTTTGACGCCTTCATGCAAATGTTGATCTCCCGAAACAGATGCTTCACCGGAAACCGCATAGGCGACCGCAGCTCCGATCAGCGCGGGGATAATGAACGGATGCCCGCCCGTGGCCTCTGCCACAAACGCAACCGCAGCCAGCGGGGTTTTGTATCCTGCCGCAATAAAAGCAGCCATCCCCACGGCGGCATAAAGTCCGAGTGCCTGGCTGTGCGCCACCGATTGTGCAAAGGCGGTACCGAATGCACTGCCGGTCAGAAATAGCGGCACGAACATGGCACTAACGCCGCCTACCCCCAAAGAAAACAGAGTCGCCAGCAATTTCAGGCAGCCGAACACCAGAAGCTCGGCAGACCCATGAGCCTGCTGGAGAATGAGACCAACGGCCTCATAATTGGGACCAATCGGAATGAGCGAATCCTTATAGTAAGAGAGGAAGGCCAGACCGCAGACGCCAGTCAGAATTCCTCCGATCAGCATTTTTGTCCAATGGGGTGCACGAGCTTTGACAAAAAAGGTTCGCGTCTTGCGAAAAGTAATGTCAAAGACCATCGCGACAAGCCCGCAAAGCGCTCCCAAAAGTGCCGACCACAACAGATCGTTTCTCGTATAGGCCGTCCCACTGGCAAAATCGAAAAGTGGTTTTGCGCCCAGAAAAGACGCCATGGTCACATAGGAAACGACAGAACTAATCAGAGATGGCAGCAGCGCCTCGTGGGCCAGATCATCTTTGTAAGGCATCTCCAGAGCGAAAATGATGCCAGTCAGCGGTGCCCGAAACACCGCCGACATTCCTGCGGCGGCACCACTGATCAGCAGGATGCGACGATCCCGCGGCTGCAATCCGAATTTTCTCAACTTCTCCCACGTCCACGCCCCAATGACTCCGCCACCATAAATGCTCGGGCCTTCCAGCGCCGCACTCCCACCTAAACCGACCGTCGCGATAGCAGCCAGCAGTTTCGGAATAAACGGTTTGGTCTGGATAGCTCCCTGATGCTCGTGATACGCGCGAATGACTTCCTCGGTCGAGTGTTCGTTTGGATCCGGAGTCAGGTATTGCATGATCAGTCCGGCGATCACAAACCCCACCGCGATGCCGGGCACGATCGCGACAGGGTGATGAAAGTAATAATCCAGGAGTGGAGGCCACATCCACTTCAGAATGATTTCAGCAATGAGTGTGATGACCAGACCCGTGATCACTCCCATAATGGGAGCAATCACAAGCCATTTATACAGACCGCGCGAATATGTTTCGGCTAGGTCCTGACGGAAAATTCCGGTGTATCTCTGCAGATGCGGATGTGACCATCTTGATTTCTTGATCATTTGCGTTCTGAACTTTTGAGGGTACGTGGCTGATGGCGCATTTCTGTATGAGACATAAGATTCGCTAAGTAACCGCCGACGCGCATGGGGGATTTTCCCAGTTCTCTTTGGTGCAGCGCAGAGAGCCGAAGCAGAATACTTCTACCCCTTGGCGACAGTTCAACCCGCATGAATCGCATGTCGGCGGTCACCGGTTTCTTTCGCACAAGACCCTTGCGGCAGGCACGGTTCACCAAGCCAACGACGGCGTTATGCCGCGCCTGAAGAAACTCAGCAAGCTCCGAAATGGTCGCCCAGCCACGCCCCGTAAATCCGGCCACACCCAGCATCAGTTGATGCTGCTGAGGAGTTATGCCCGCTTGCCGCGCCGCCCGTTCGCTGAACGACAAAAACCGCCGAAGGTCATAACGGAATCGGGCAAGGTCCATCAGCAACCGCCGAAAGCGCTCAATGTCGTTGGTTCTGGTTTTCGTACAATTGCGCTACTTCACTGCGAAAAAATTATATCACAATGTGATATATAGGAAACCTTCGGCAGATGACCGATCGAAGGCCCTCTCCGGACTGAACGATGACTTTTCAACCGTGCTTGTGCAACTGGGGTGAGAGAAACTCCGTTACAATAGGCGCCGTGCCGGAGGACAAACCCAAACACGGGCAAACCCTGGCGCGAGTCCCCATTTTTTCGGGCCTTAGCGACGCCGAACTTAGCTTTCTGGCTCAAAGAACGGTGGCGCGCCGTTTTGCCGCCGGGGAAAGTGTTTTTGGCGAAGGGGAACCGTGCGCCGGATTATACGTGGTTGAATCCGGGCACGTGCGGATTTTCAAGAGTTCCGCTGGAGGGCGAGAGCATGTCCTTGCCATCGAAGGACCGGGCAGTTCGGTGGCTGAACTCCCCGTGTTCGACGGCGGAAACTATCCGGCGTCGGTATCTGCAATCGACGACACCACGCTGCTGTTCGTGAGCAAGCAGGATTTCCAGGCGCTTTGCCTCGAACATCCTCAAGTCGCATTGAAGGTGTTGCGCGTGGTTGGGGCCCGGCTGCGCCGGCTGGTGGGGATTATCGAGGAGCTTTCCTTTACGACGGTTCGCCATCGCTTGGCAGCATTTCTGGTCAGGCTGGCCAAAACCTCCGGAACGCGCTCCGCAAACGGATTAGAGGTGACCCTTCCTGCGAACAACCAGGAGTTGGCCTCACAAATCGGTACGGTACGCGAACTGATCTCACGAAACCTTTCCCGCTTTCAAGCCGAAGGCATGATCAAGATCGACGGGCGCAATGTCCTGGTGATTGATCTGAAAGCCCTGGAAGCAGAACTGCAATCCGGCGAATAGGCGAACTCTTTCGGCTTCTCAGCAGTTTTCTCTCTGCTGTGACATAAGTCATCGGCATCGTCTCTGCGCTTCGATATCTTCCGAGTGTGATCTGAAAGGAACAAACCAGGAGGATAGCGATGGCAGTGATGACAGCGAAAAGCGTGCGCGAGTTGGCCGTGGAGAATCCCGCCGCCCCTCGTATTTTTGAAAAGTTTGGGATCGATTATTGCTGCGGCGGCCAGCAATCTCTCGAACAGGCCTGCGCTAAGGCCAAAATCCCGCTGGATCAGGTTCTGGACACGCTTCAAATGTCCGAAGAAATGGCGCGGGCAACGCAGAGCGTCCATGACTGGAACCGGGAGCCCTTGAGCGAGCTGATTGCGCACATCAAAAATACCCATCACAAATACACGCGTGAGGAGACGGCTCGTCTCAACAGCCTGCTCGAGAAGGTCTGCTCGGTACACGGCAAGAATCATGCGGAGTTGTTCGAAATCCAGGGCACCTTTCGGGCCTTGACGCAGGAACTCATGACTCACTTGATGAAGGAAGAAATGGTGCTGTTCCCTTACATCGAGAGAATGGAAGAAGCGGTCATCCAGAAAGAGCCCGTGCTGCCGGGGCCATTCGGGAGCGTGCAAAATCCGGTGAACATGATGGAACACGAGCATGACTCGGCCGGCAACGCATTGCGCGCGATTCGGAAGGCGAGCAGCGATTTCACCGCGCCCGGCGATGCTTGCGTGAGCTATCAAACTCTCTACAAAGCTCTGGCTGCGTTCGAAGCTGATTTGCACCAGCACATTCACCTGGAAAACAACATCCTGTTTCCGCGCGCGATCGCGATGGAGCGGAGTCGTTAAAGGCACTATGTCTGCGTTACCAACCCATATCGAGAAAGAAAGTGGGGGCACTCTCACATCGATTGAGACCTCGAATCTCTCTGCGAGGCGTGAGACCAGCCTTTCTCGATTGCTCATGCTCTACATCGGCACCGGACTGGTGTTTATGCTGCTGCCTGGGACGTTTCTTGGCGTGTGGAACCTCCTGGCCATCAGCAGCCACCGATCCGCAACAACAGTTCCTGCGGCCTGGATCCAGGCTCACGGCCATGCCCAGATTTTCGGGTGGATCGGGACTTTCATTCTGGGCATCGGCTTCTATTCCATTCCGAAGTTGCGGCGTCTGAACCCGTTTGCACTGCCAACGGTGTACGTTGCCTGGGCGTTATGGACGGCAGGAGTGTCTCTGCATTGGCTGTGCACGGTGTATGGGTGGCACTGGCGCGTGCTCTTGCCTGCGTCCGCTGTGCTTGAGCTTGGTGCATTCGCCATCTTTTTTCGTACGGTATCGAAGCACCGTCCGCAAGACTCGGGAAAATCGAAACTGGAAAGCTGGGTCTTCGTGGTGATCGCGGGCACGATCGGGTGGATGCTGGCACTCTTGATGAATCTCGGAATTTCGCTGTATCTCGCAATGCATGCCGCATCACCGACGATACCCTCAAACTTCGACCAGAAATTCCTTGTGGTCGAGACGTGGGGATTTTTGGTTCCGTTTGTGTGGGGCTTCAGCGCTAAATGGTTGCCGATATTCCTGGGGTTGCGTCCTACGTACAATCGGGCGCTTCTGGTCGCGGTGGGGTTGAATTCTTTGGGAGTGCTTGCCGCGCTCCTCAATAGAACTTTGACAGGCGTGGTTTTGCTATTGGCCGGCATCGTCGTTGCAAGTGTCGCCTTGCGATTGTTCGCGCCTGCTGAGAGGGGGGCCAAAGTCAAAGGCGTACACGCCAGCTTTCCGTTCTTTATTCGCGTGTCGTATCTCTGGGCGGTCATTGCTGCCCTATTGGGCGTTTGGGCCGCATCCTTACATGATGGACAGGGAGTTTGGGGAGCGTCCCGCCATGCGTTGACCGTGGGGTTTTTCTCTATGATGGTCTTCGCTATCGGGCAACGTGTGCTGCCCGCGTTTTCAGGAATGAAGTTGTTGTTCAGCACCAAGCTGATGTTTGTCTCGATGGCGCTTCTGGCCACGGGATGTCTGCTGCGGGTGAGCTCGGAGGCGCTGGCGTATCAAGGATTTGTTCCAGCGGCGTGGTCGTGGCTTCCCGTGTCGGGAATTATTGAAATGTCCGCAGTCACTGTTTTCGCCATCAACCTTTTCGTTACGTTTGCAAGCCAGCCGCCAGGCTCCCGCTTTCAATAGAATTTGAAGCACACCCCGAAAGCCATTCTCCGCAGATTTGCTGCAAATCCCAACCGAGCGGCACTGTGACATAAGTCATATCGGCGAAGCAGTTCATCCTTTACGTTCGAGGTGAAAGAGGGCATGTGGGTACTGCAACTGAATGCGAGGTCGACTTGGTACCGAGCAGCGTGGCGCCTGCGGTCCGGATCGCTGGTTCGAACATCAAAGCGCGAACTCGCAAGAAGCTTGTCCGTCGTGAGACCCAGGACGTTTCGCAGAGGCTGCGGCTCGGCGTTCAGATGGCCTTCCTGGCGCTGAATGCTTGGATCGGTTTGCAATTTTATCTTTGGGTTCGTTGGGCCGAGACCGGCGGAGAGGCCGCAGCCGTTTCGCGTCCGGCAGGGGTTGAAGGGTGGTTGCCGATCGAAGGCATGATGCAGTTCAAGTACGTGCTGACTACCGCGCAACTCCCCCGGCTGCACCCGGCTGCATTTTTTCTCTTCCTTGCATTCGCCCTCAGTTCCTTCCTTTTCCGGAAATCGTTTTGCGGTTGGATCTGCCCTGTCGGGACTCTTTCTGAATATTTATGGAAGCTTGGGCGCCGGGTGTTCGGTCGAAACTTTCGTATTCCACGCTGGATCGATCTACCGCTGTGCTCGCTGAAGTATGTGCTTCTGAGTTTTTTCGTCTACGCCGTCACGATGATGTCGGCTGCCGCGATCGAGGACTTTGTGGCCAGTCCGTATGGCCTCGTGGTCGATGTGCGCATGCTCAACTTCTTCCGCTTCATCGGAGCCACAACTGCCTACGTGGTTGGAGGATTGGTCATAGCGTCGATCCTGGTTCAGAACTTCTGGTGCCGGTATTTGTGTCCTTACGGCGCTTTAATGGGACTGGTCTCGTTATTCAGTCCGGCTCGCATTACGCGCAACGAGAATACATGCATCGACTGCGCGAAGTGCGCGAAAGCTTGTCCATCAGCCCTCCCCGTCGACAAACTCGTTCAGATTCGCTCCGCCGAGTGCATGAGTTGTCTGGAATGTGTTGCGGTGTGCCCGGCCAAAGATGCGCTTTCGTTGCAATTTGCCGGGCCGGCAAGAGTACGAAGAGTTGTACCGACTTGGCAGGTGGCGGCTGGCGTAGCTGTCATTTTCTGTGGATTGGTAGGATACGCAAGACTCAGCGACCACTGGCAGACTCATTTGCCGAACGAAGTGTTTTTAAGGCTGGTTCCGGCTGCGAATGAACAACATCATCCCATGATTGGAGAAAACCGGCCGTGAGATGGTCAGCGCATTCCACGGTCGCAATGGTTAGAAGGAAAATGAGCGCCCCTACGACGTAACTGCGATGCCCAATCAGAAAAGCCGAAAATAGCTCTCAATCCGAAGCACCCGGAACGCATCTGCTGGGGATGCGATAAGTATTGCCCGGCCAACGACCTTCGCTGCGGCAATGGCACGATTCGAACTCAGCATCCCGTGGAATTGTTCGGGGAGGATTGGATCGAGTGGGAACTCGCTCACCAAGGTCCTGAGCCGCTAGCCTCGGATCTGGAATAAGACCACCTGAAATCGCAGTCTATATTCTCTGCGCTGTGGAGTAACTAGGGCCTCCGACTCTTCCTGGTTCCGCAAAGCTCTCCGGCTTGGTGCGCAGGAGCAATTCGGAGCTCGTGGCAGTCGTTGGCTCGCTGCAGAGTCGTACTGCTCCACACCCTCGCTCGGCCCACACCTTCGTGCCTCCCTTCAGCACGCTGTAGCCATTCGCAAGATCCACACCTGGGGCTAACCTGAAATCGGGCAATTCTCGGAGCCCTGGGCGGGCCGCTGATAATGGAAAAACCGGGCGTGGACCCGGAACAAATATCCTTCGTCGCAGAAGGGTTCATGGCGGCAGGAAAGTAAAGGGCCATGACGTACACACCAAATAACACGGGAATGGTCAGCGTCGAGGATGCCTGTCGCATCTTGCGTACGATCTTCCCGAATTACCCCGAACTGAAGCCGTGTAATCCCACGCCAGCCCTCGAACCGATTGCACCGTCACCCGCTAAGGGGTGGCTTGAAGTCGAAGTTGCATGACGTGCGCCGGATAGGAACTCATGCAGCGGCTAAGTTCCGCCTCTTGCCAGTTCTAACCTGAAGGTTTGAGCGCTTGCGCTACTGCTGCCATCCTCCACCCAGAGCTTGGTATACCTGGACCAGGGCAGTCAGTTCATTTCCTTGAGCTTGGGCAAGTCCCAGCTCGGCGGTGAATGCATTCGTCTCGTTGGTCAGCACCTCGAGATAATCGGTCGTTCCCGCCTTGAACCGCACCTCGGAGAGGCGAGCCGCATCCTGGGCTGATTTCAACAGCTGTTCCTGCTGGACGGTGAACTCCCGGTTCTTCCGGTACGCAACGAGGGAGTTCGAGACATCGCGAAATGCTCCTTGTATCGTTTGTTGGTAGGTGAGCAAAAACTGCTCCCGTTGCGCCTCGGTAAAGCGCACATTCGACTTGGTGCGTCCCCCTTCAAAGATCGGCTGGGTTAAGGATGCGCCGAAAGTCCACAACCCCGCCGGGCCGGTGAAAAGGTTGGTCAGCGCGGGGGTTTCGAAGCCGGCAGTGCCAGTAAGCGAGATCTGCGGGAAATACGCCGAGCGTGCGACGCCGATCTGGGCGTTGGCGGCAACCAGGTTTTCCTCAGCTTCACGAATGTCCGGCCGGCGTTCCAGCAGAGAGGAAGGAATGCCGGCGGGCAGTTCCGGAGCATGCGGCTGTTCGGTCAATTTCCATCCCCTCGGAATATCCCCGGGATTCTTGCCTAGAAGAATGCTGATGGCGTTTTCCTGTTGGGCGATTTGTCGTTCGAAGTCGGGAACTTCTTCCGCCGCGGTATACACCAACTGCTCGGACTGACGAACGTCGAGCAACGAACTGAGTCCATGTTGTTCGAGCGTCTCGGTCAGTTTCAAAGACTCGTCCCGCGACCCCAGTGTTCGCTTGGATATTTCGAGCTCGAGATCGAGCTCGCGAAGCTGAAAATATGCAGTCGCAATGTTGGCGACGAGAGTGGCCATAACTTCCTTTTGTGCCCACTCGCTGGCCAGCAGGTTCGCCCGCGCAGCTTCGGTCGCGCGGCGATATCGTCCCCAGAAGTCCAGGTTCCATGCCGCCGATGCCGTAACCTGTCCGAGACTCACCTCATACGAGGGAATCGGTCCAATCGCCGGGCTGCGCTGGTCGGCGTCTGAACCGCCTATCGATAAAGAAGGATACTGATCCGCCCGCGTGATGCCGAGCTGAGCCTCCGCTTCGAGGACGCGGGTTGCCGCGATGCGAGCGTCGTAGTTATTCTTCACAGCCGTGCGAATCAGTTGGTGCAGTTCCTGGTCCTGAAAGACTTCCCACCATTTCTCATCGCCGAGAGACGCTGCCGTTGGTTGTGCAGCACCCGAAGCGTTTTGCCCGGGGCTTGCCGGCGTCTCGGCAGAGGCACCGCGGTACATTCCCGGAACATCAACGGCGGGACGCTTGTAGTTCGGGCCTACAGCACAACCGCTCCAAACGGCAACCGAGAGAAGCACAGTTAATAACGAGAAACTTATTGGTCGAGTCATCTTAGTCTCCACTGCTCTCCTGGAGCACATACGAAGGAATTGGTTCAGGCCGCGGTTCGCGCGTGGTGCGGAAGAACGAGAAACGGTCCAGCACTTTCTCCTGGAATTCCTCCAGGTAGAGATAAATCGCAGGCGTGATAAACAGGGTGATGAACTGCGAGACTACCAACCCACCTACAACTACTAGGCCTAGAGGTCGCCGCGAGGATCCATCCGCACCGTATCCGAGCGCGATGGGCATGGCACCCAGCAACGCAGCAGCAGTTGTCATCATGATCGGACGGAAGCGCTCCATGCTGGCGTCGTGAATGGCTTGCTCGTCGGGAATTCCTTGGCGCACTCTCTGTTCGGCAAAGTCAACAATCATGATTCCATTCTTCTTCACGATGCCCATGAGCATGAACATCCCGATGTAGGCATACAGAGAAGCCTCGGCGCCGAATACCCAGAGGGTTAACAGGCCGCCGAGTAATGCCACCGGCAACGACGAGAGCACGGTGATCGGGTGGAGATAACTCTCATAGAGGATCGCCAGGATCACATACATGACGAACACCGCCACGACCATCAGGACCACCAGGTCGGATACCGTGTTCTGGAAGGTGAGAGCTTCACCCTGAAGCGCACCTTGCACACTCGGCGGCAGAATCTGTTTCGCCGCGTCCTCCACAAATTGAGTCGCCGGACCAATCGCATATCCCGGTTTAAGGTTGAAGAACATAGTCACGCTCGTAAACTGGTTGATGTGGTTCACCGCCTGTGGGCCTATAACCGGATGCCAACTCGTGACGGCGCTCAACGGAATCATGCGCTGGCCGTCGTCGCTCTTGATGTAGAGCTTGCTCAAATCTTCGGGCGCAGAGCGCTCGTCGTCAGCAACCTCGAGGATCACCTGGTACTGATCGGTGGCTTTCTTGATCAGATAGCTGTAATTCTGCGAGTAAGCGTCGTGCAGAAGCGTGAGTATCCGCGTCTCCGAGACGCCGTATAGTTTTGCCTGCTCCCGCAGAATGTCAACCTGCAGATTGGGCGTGTGATTGTAGAGATCGGAGTTGACAAATAGAAATCCCGGATAGTCGTGCATCTTCATGAGCATCTTGTTGGCAGTGGCATAGACCTCGTCAGGATCGATGCCGGACATGGCGTAAGCGAACTGGCCTTGAGCGTTGGCGGTAGCCCCGGTGCTGATTTCCAGTGCAGGATTCGGCTGGAGGAACGCGACAACTCCGGGGACCGAATTTGCGATGCCTCCCATCAGTTGTCCGGCAACTTGCGCGATGGGAGCGCGTTTGGATGGGTCTTTCAAGAACGCGATCAGGAATGCCTGATTCGATCCCGGGAATTGTGCGTTGCCGCTCATGGTGAAGGTGCTGGCCACAGCGGGATTCGCTTTCATGATTTTTTCCGCCTGAGTTTGATAG
>JASHQK010000587.1 GCA_030039195.1 Candidatus Sulfotelmatobacter sp. | reverse complement strand
GAGATAGTCGATCAGCGCATCACGATCCTTGGGATCCACCAGCGCGCCCCACTTTGTCATCTTGTCGACTTCCTTCGTCCACGCGGCTTTGCTCAGGCGCTGCTGCAGGATGATGCGTGCCTCATGACATTCCGTACAAGCGGTCGTTGCCGTCGCTTGCATTGCGCCTGCAGGAAGATCCGCCGTAGGTTTGGGCGAGCTGGATTTCTGGGCACGAGACATGAGCGGCACCGCCAGTGCTGCCGCCAGCACAAGCGCCAATGCGGACGGTAGACCGATCGGCGAGGAATCCTTGTGGTTATGCGACATGAATCTTCACCTGATCGACTGCATTGTTGAGATAACCACTGGGGTTCCACTCCGGCGTTGGGGGCTGCACCCGGCCCTTATTGTCGGTGGCGCGGGAGAGAATGCTGTGGTCTCCCGCCTTCGCCTGCCATTCATAACTCCACAAACGCCACGCATAATGCGCATGCTCATTCCCCAGCTTTGCCGGATTCCAGCTTGCACCGCCGTCCGTCGAAATCTCGACTTTGACCACGTCCGCTTCGCCAGCCCACGCCGCACCGTGCACCCGGACCGGTCCCGCTTTGACCCTGCTGCCGTCGACTGGGCCCGCGATCACCGACTTCACATTCAAGGCCGTCAGGGGATGCGTGTCCTCCGGCTTTATCGCTTCGCCCGGTTGCACCGGATGATTGGGAAAGCGATATCCCGGGTTCATGAAATTTCCGGCGAATTCGCTTTCCAGAACCTTGATTTCAGTCAGCCATTTGCACGACGCCGCTCCCACCCATCCGGGCATGAGAGCCCGAGCCGGGAACCCGTGATGCTTGGGCAAGGGCGCGCCGTTCATGTGCGTAGCGATAAGGCTATCAGCATCAAGCACTTTCTCAATGGGAATGCTGCGAATGAAGGGTGGCACTTTGCCGGGAACTTCGTCGAGTCCGCGAAACATGACATGCTTGCCCGTGGGTTTCACTCCTGCGCGATCGAGAACATCGCGCAGACGTGGTCCGGAGAAGCGAGCTGTTCCCAGCGCGCCTTTGCCCCATTGCACTCCCGGAACCTGCGGACGATAGAAGGCGCGGCCATTGCCGGCGCATTCGAGCGTATTCACCACGGAATGCGTCGGCAGCTTGAGAAGATCGTTGAGCTTCAACGTGACCGGCTTTTCGACCTCGCCGCCGATTGTCAGCCGCCAGGCCTCCGGATCAAGCTCACTCGGCTCGGGCATGTGATTGCGCACGAAGAAATGCGGAATCGGAGTCAGCCAGGAATTGAAATACTCGACCGGCGACTCGAGATCGATAAAACGAAACGAACGCACGATCATCCCGTATTCGCCAGGAACCTGGATGCGATTGCCGGATTGAGCTTCCGCCCACGCAGCCGAAAGCAGGGATGGAACGCCAACCACACCCACCGCGGCGCTTGAGATTTTCTTGAGAAACTCACGTCTGGAATTCATATTTTCTGATGAGACCAACTGCGGGAGGATCCCGGAATGCTTGTAGGTTAACACCGCCGGCCCGGCAAGGAGAGTAGCCAATGGGCCGACGGTGATTCTGAAGGTAACTCCCCTCAGAAGATTGGGAAAAGGGCCGATCCGGCAGCGACTCGCGCCGGATCAGCCTTGATGCGCAGGCAATCTGGGCTAAGGCAAGTAATAACGGAATGACGTATAGATCAGGTTGTCGATTCCGTGCGGTTCGCGGCCGTCTCCGGTCCATGTGTTGCGGGTCACGTAGGAATACTGCGCACCGAATTGAAAGCGTCCGCGTTCTGTATTGGTGATGCGATACCAGAAGCCCGTTGTGCCTTCGATCACTACGCGGCTATCGGCCGTGCAGTTCGCGAGGGTACCGGGATCGAATCCGCCGCTGCCATTCGCCGTGCTGGGCGGGGTTTCGACGTAGCAGCCGGTGTTATTAAACTGCGGGGCACCGTAGCCGACGAACTTCCCTTGAACGGGATCAAAGCCGTAGGTCCGTGAGGCGTACTCCGCTCCGGTGTAGCCATAAATGTCGAATCTCTTGCTATGCCACTCCAGCGTACTCAACCCGAGCAGGTTCTTGACGAGGTGAACGGTGCCATCGGGATTGATGGAGATGTCCGGCAATCCCGCCGGGCCATAGCGTCCAATGCCGCTGCCGCCTACGCCCTTCAATCCGAAGACGACACGATGGGCGAAAACCCAGCGCGCGCTGGCGCCGATGGCCCCGCCATTTTTCGAGCTGGTGAACGCCCCTACCGCAGTGCCGGCATCGGCCGCAGAGGGGCAGTCCGGTCCGACGATGACGACGGGAGGGGTCCCAGAGCTGACGGAATCAGCGCAAGGGAAGGCGCGACCTCTAAAGCGGTCGAGAAGCCCGTATGCTTCGTAGTGTCCGAATCCGGGATCGAACGCGACCTTGGCGATGATGTCGGGAGACGGATTGAATGCGTAAGTCGAAAGGCTGTTGAAGCTGCTGCTGGCGCCGGCCTCACCTACGAGATAGTTGGCCGCGTTTCCATGGGTAGTGAGTGTGGCCTCCGGATTTTCCACTGACACAGCAATCGCAACCCGGTCGGCGAAATTTTTCGCGATTCGAATCCCGGGTTGGCGGGCGTAATTGAAGCCGACGTTATAGACGGAGTCGACGGTCTTGGGACGAACATCGTTGGTTTTGCCGATGTCATCATCGGGAGCGATGCCGTGGGCATCTTCCGTGACCAAGCTCCATGATTGTCCGGCGAGGAAGCTCCAACCGTCATCAAATTTGACCTGTCCCCATGCCTGACGAAGGCGCAGCGTGTAGGCATTGGTTGAGGTCGAGGTTGAAGTGGTGCCGGCTGAGAGAAAATCGGTCGAAACGTAAGCGGAAAGATCAACGTCTCCGACCCGCCCATCGACGAAGCCGGTAATTTTCGATTGCCGGGCAGATCCGAAGAGTTCCGGCATTTGGCTCTGCGACGCGCCCGGCATGGTTAGAGAATTGAAAGGGGTGGCCATGTCCGCGTCGAGCCCTCGCGACCGCCATCCAAATTCGCCAGCGGCATATCCGCCAGGTGTAATGTGGATGCCACGGAACCGAATGGTCAGCGGCCCCTCCATCTGCTTGTTGTAAATATCCGGCGATCCCTGCGTTGATTCGGGAGTGAGCGGATTCTGGGTATTCTGCTCTTGATGGGGAATCGCGGGCGCGAGTTCCGCGACTTGCTGCGAGTGACTCGACGATGAATCGGAAGCATCCGATTTCACGGCGGAATTGCTCGGTGAAGGTTGAGTCGGAACTGGCTGAACCGGAACCGCCGCGGAAGGCTGAACTGGAGCCGGAGTGGAAGGTTGAATCGAAGTTGTGGCGTTATTTCGTTGCTGCAACTGCCGTTTCAGCTCTTCGATCTCGAGTTGCTGTGCTGCCAGAGCATCTCTTAAGGCTTGAATGTCTGCGGCCGTAATCACCGGTTGAGGCGCAGTTGCGGCGGGTGTAGCAGAGTGCGGATCGGGAGAAGCGTTGGAAGCCACCTGGGTTTGTGCCCAGAGGCTGGCTGTGGATGAAGCCAGGACTAGGACGGTGAGGAAGCGGATGTTCATCGCCTTCATAAGGTTCATAAGCGGGCAGTTCTCTCCTTATTAGGTTTGTTCGTCTACTTCACAAATCAGGGAAACTCATTCGAGCGACCCGCGCACGTTAGCCATTTATGGCAGCGATGCACGGTTCCCGGCAGGTTCATTTGAGTGCGCCAGACCTTCCTGGGAATGTTGCAGGCGATTATACGATAAAGTCTATTGTATAAATAGACATTATTTTAATAGAAGAGAAGCAAGTGAAGTGCCAATCGACATCGGGGAGCAACCGCCGAATTGCCCAGCGAATCGAGAATTCGGGTGCCTTGAAGAACAGGAGAATGCGCGATGTGCAGAGAGTTGCAGTTTGGCGGCACTCCGCTTGAATCACGGGAAAAAGCCGAGGGGGGACGAGCGGGTCGAGCGAAAGTTCCAGCGACGTCTGGCAGGCAGGAGTGCTTCTAGTCTGAAACGCGCAGCACGAGCACGGTCACGTTATCGGGAGCGCCGCGTTCCAATGCCATATCGACGAGTGCCCGACAAGCTTGGGCAGGCGGATTGGAGCGAACCGCATCGGCGATTTCCGGTTCGCTGACCACGCTCCACAGGCCATCGGTGCATAGAAGGAGCGAGTCCGCGGATTCCAGGTCGATGGGCTGGGCCGGAATATCGGGCATGATTTCCCTTCCCGATCCTAGAGCGGCGGTGAGGATATGGCGCTGGGGATGCGACTCGGCGTCTTCGGAACGCACGATGCCACTTTCCACCAGCCGCCCGACGTAGGAGTGATCGCGAGTCAGGCGAGAGACCGTGTCCGGGCGGACGAGGTAAAGGCGGCTGTCGCCGACGTGCGCGAAATGCAGAGTGCGGCCCACGATGGCCAGAGCTGTACACGTTGTTCCCATGCCCTGAAACTCGGCGTGTTCCTGAGCGTAGCGCTGAATATTATCGTGGGCAGCGAGTAGGGCCGCGAGCAGCGCCTGCTGCGGATCATTGCCGAAGTCGCGGTCATAGACGTGACGAACGGTCTCGACGGCAACGCGGCTGGCCTCCTGGCCGCCTTCGTATCCGCCCATGCCATCGGCTATGACGGCGAGACGGCCTTTGCGGCCAAACTCTTCACTGGACTGCGGCTCCCAATAGAGATAGGAATCCTCATTGTTGGTGCGTTGGCGGCCGACATCGGTCAGGCCTGCCATTTCCATGCCGGGTTTTATCTGGCTCGACTCCACTGCCATCGCCACAGCGCAGCACCTGAAGATCTACGCGATTGGAGCGCGTCAATGTAGCGGCCGGGAAATACTTTAGCGCAGCCGCCATTCCCAAATCACCAATGGGCGTAATTTTGTAGCCTACCATTTTCAAGGTGAATCTGTCCGGGAAGTTGAAGTAGTGTCCTAATGAACCACAAAAGGCACGAAGACGGACGAAGGAAGCCACCGCTTTAAAGGCTCCGTCTTCCTTCTCAGCTGCCGACAAATCTAGCGTACAGGCTGCGGGCGACGGCTGTATCGGTTGTGCCTTTGATGATGGCGCGTCCGTCGGGGAACAGAGTCATTTCATAGGGCTCGTGCCAGAATTTCAGAACGAAATCATTACGCCGGACCATTCCGTGCGGGCGAAGGCGGCGATCCATCTCGGCGAAATCGATGGGGCGTTGCCGCTCATGGATTTGCACGGAATTTCTACCGCACAGGGTGATGTGAGGGCGTCCTTCGCCGGCGAGGTGGATAAAGTCGCGCTGGCCGCAGGCACGGCATTCCGGCCGCGGCTTCCCTGCCGAAATCTCGGCGCGGTCATTGGTCCACACGTCGAAGGAAAGCAGAGTGCGGCGCAAGGTAGGCGCGGCTCGGCCGCCAACCAGCAATTTCAGCGCTTCCGTGGCCGCAATCGAGGCGACCAGATTTACGGCCGAGTTCAGAATGCCGGAAGTTTCACAGGTTTCGACCATCCCCTGGGGCGAGTCGGGGAATATGCAAGCCAGACAAGCGGTTTCGGCCGGCAGGATGTTCAGCGTCACGGCATAGCTCCCCACGGCCGCTGAATAAATCCACGGCACGGCTCGTTCGACGGCAAAGTCGTTGATCAGATAGCGAGTTTCGAAATTATCTGTTCCATCGAGGACGAGATGAGATCTTTCAAGTAAGGCTTCAACGTTGTCGGGGACGAGATCTTCGACCTTGGCCTCAACCTGAATGCCGGAATTGAGGGCGCCGATCTTGCGGGCGGCGGCGATGGCTTTGGGCAAGGATTCGGCGGCATCGGCCTCATCAAATAACGATTGCCGCTGCAGGTTGCTGGGCTCGACATAATCGCGATCAATGATGCGGAGAGCGCCGACTCCGGCGCGGGCTAACAGTCCCGCCAGAGTTGATCCGGTCGCGCCGCAACCGACGATGGCCACACGCGCAGCTGCGAGCTTGCGCTGACCCTCCGCGCCAATGCCACGGAAAAGAACCTGGCGCGAGTAGCGATCGTCGGCTGTCTGGTCCGGTGCTTTCGTTCTAAGGAATTCGGCCAAAGCTTCTTCGCGTGCCAAACAGATCACCAGTTCCAAGCTCAGAAACCTTTATTATAAGAGGCGGGGCGAAGCAAGAAGAGGTCGGGAAACCCTGATTTAGCATCGGGACAGAGGAAACAGCAGGTCCCTCGTCTGCGCCGAATTGCCGGAAAACGGCAATTCTGGTCCGCTCGACACGATAGTGCTGAAGGATTTCCCGATGGCGGACCTCAGCAGAACCGGGAGCGGGCATAGAGCAGCCAACACGGGCGCCCCTAGAAGTGCGGTTAGTGGTGAATCCAAGGACAACGTTGCTGAGACGGAATACGACATGGCTGTGCGCGCTGGTCCTTCTGTGTTCGATCGTGCCGCTTTACCGAGCGGCCGCGGCATCGCCGGCGAAAGCGCAGCAATTCGGCTCCGAGTATGAAGGCAGGACTGTTGTCTCGATCCAGATTCCCGGACTCTCCCGAGGGGATAGCGATCATCTGTTGCAGATGATTGAGCAGAAGACGGGCGAACCGCTGAGCCGGGACCGGGTCCGCGAAAGCATCCGCGTTCTTTACGGGACGGGACGGTTCGCCGACATTCAGGCCGAAGCCGTGCCATCGGGTGACGGAGTAGCACTGACCTTTGCTACGGCGCCGAATTTTTTTGTGGGAGCGGTCAATATCGAAGGAGTA
Organism: Candidatus Sulfotelmatobacter sp.; assembly: GCA_030039195.1. Taxonomy (GTDB): domain Bacteria; phylum Acidobacteriota; class Terriglobia; order Terriglobales; family Acidobacteriaceae; genus Sulfotelmatobacter. The sequence goes on along the minus strand of JASHQK010000587.1, from coordinate 10,301 downwards.
CCGAACCGTCCGACGCCGAACCAGATCGTCAACGCTTCGAAATTTCAGTTGGGGGAACTTTACACGCAGGACAAACTGAACCGGGCCCTCGAAAACATCCGCCAGTTGATGCAGGAAAATGGCTTCTATCGGGCGCGCGTGACGGCCGAGAGCACGTCGAATCTCACCACGCGGCAAGTGAACATTCTGGTGCACATTACACCGGGCGCGCAGGCGCATGTGGGTACGGTGACAGTGACCGGAACTTCCGGCATGTCGGTGGGAGATGTCGAGAAAATTGCGCACATGTATCCCGGCGACCGCCTGACGGCGGCAATGGCCAACAACGCATTACAGCGTCTGCGCAAGAAATTTCAGAAACAGGCGAAGGCGCTGGCGCAGGTCTTGATTGCCCAGCAGACGTACAACGAGAGAACCAACGCCGTAGATTTCACTTTCCAGATCGATCCCGGCCCTGAGGTCGTGATCTACGCCACAGGATATCCGGTGAGCCGCAGGACCATGCGCAAGGAGATCCCGGTTTACGAAGAAGATGCGGTCGATGACGATCTGCTTAATGAAGGCAAACGCAACCTGCTCGAGTATCTTCAAACGCACGGCCACTTTGATGCCTCGGTTGACATCGAAAAAGAATCCGAACCCCAAGTTTTGCGCGTGATTTACCGAATCAATCCGGGCCCCGTCCACAAGCTCGTGCGCGTCGACATCACCGGCAACAGGGAATTCCTGGATACGGCGAAGTTGCGTTCGTATCTGCAGATCCAGCCCGCGACCCGTCTTCTGAACCATGGCCGATACAGCGGCGCCCTCTTGCAGAGTGACGTTGCCACTCTGGAGGGGCTGTATCGATCGAACGGTTTTCGTGCCGTGAAGATCGACACCAAGGTTTTAGACAACTATCAGGGCCCGAATCGCCTCGCGGTCGAAATTCACATTGATGAAGGGCCGCGCACGCTAGTTGGTCAGGTTCACCTGACCGGAAACGAAAAAATTCCCCCCAAGGACCTTCCGGAAATGAACACGCAGCCGGGACAGCCCTATTCGGAAGTAGATCTGGCCAACGACCGCGGGCAAATCCTCAACTATTACTTTAATAACGGATTCCCCAACGCGACCCTCGACATCACCACCAAACCTTCGAGCGACGAACCTAATCGCGAAGATGTCAACTTCGCCATTCAGGAAGGCGAACGTTTTCGCGTGAACCAGATCATGGTGGATGGCACGCAACACACACGCCCTTACATCGTAGATCGCCAGCTCCGGATGCGGCCGGAGGAACCTCTCAGCCAGCAGGCGCTACTCGTCACGCAGACGCGCCTTTATAACCTGGGCATCTTCAGCGAGGTCGACACTGCGGTGCAGAATCCAGAGGGCACCGATCCATTAAAGAATGTCCTGGTCCAGTTGCAGGAGGCGAAGCGCTACACCTTCACATACGGTGCGGGCTTCGAATTTGAAACCGGCATTCCGTCAGGAGTGACGGCGCCGAAGGGGACGACCGGCGTGAATCCGAGGGTCACCTTCAACGTAACGCGTCTGAACATGTTCGGAAGAGATCAGACCTTATCCTTCCAGTCGCACGTGGGGCATCTGGAGCAACGGGGACTCATCAGCTACACCATTCCGGAACTCTTCAACAATGAGAGATTCAAGCTGATCAATACCGCTTTCTACGACAACAGTCTGGACGTTGCCACGTTCACATCGCAGCGCCTGGAAGGCAAGATCGACGTGCGGCAGCAGATCGGTAGCTTAGGTGCAGAGCCGGGAACGCGGCCAGGGCCGAACACGATCGCGTACCGGTTTGATTTTCGGAAGGTCAAGGCCAGTCACTTTGCACGGGACTTCAACGTGGGCGAAGTGCAGTTGTTTTCGTTGCCGGCAAGGGTGGGGGGGCCCGGTTTTACCTTCATCCATGATCGACGGGATAATCCGCTGGAAAGCACCGAGGGCGAATACTTTACCCTCGACGCGTTCGTCGCCACCGATTTCTTTGGCACGCGATCGGAGGCGGCGCTGAAAAGCGATCCCAGCGAACTGGGCAGTTTTAAGACAAACTTCGGCCGTGCTCTGGCACAGTATTCAACCTATTACGCGTTTGGACCCGGACATGGCGAACATCGCTTTGTCTTCGCTCGCTCCACGACGATCGGCATTGCGCAGCCGTTCAACGGGACGAAAGTTCTGGCCCCGGGCTCTTGCCCGCTCAATCCGTCCGGAGAACCGACCTGCCTGGCTACCGCAACGATCCCATTGCCGGAGCAGTTTTTCGCCGGAGGCGGCAACTCGCATCGCGGATTCGGGTTAAATCAGGCAGGCCCGCGCGATCCGACCTCGGGTTTTCCAATAGGCGGTACGGCCCTGTTTGTCAACAGCCTGGAGTTGCGCTTTCCTGAGACCTCTTTGCCGTATTTGGGCGAGGGTTTCGAGTTTGTCATCTTTCACGATATGGGCAATGTATTCACGGCGCCGCACGACATGATCAAGGGGGTAGTGCGCTGGCACCAGCCCCACCCTAGCCTGTGCTTGTCCGGTAGTACACCGAACCCCCAGTGCATGACGTATTTCAACAATTATGGCTATGATTACACTTCCCACGCGGTTGGAATGGGATTAGGCTACAAAACACCGATCGGGCCGTTGCGCTTTGACTTCGGATACAATCTGAACCCGACCCGCTATTTTCAAGTTGTCGACGTATTTGATCCAAATAAGGGATTTCTGGGCGGACCGGTGCCGGTGACGGAAGCGGAGCGTCTCGGCCATTTCAATGTTTACTTCAGCATAGGTCAGTCATTCTGATGAATAAATTTTGTATACGAAGGACGATGAGAGCAGTGTTGCCGATCCTGCTGGCCGCAATCTGCATGGTCGCAGCGGCGCGAGCAGAGGTCATCGACAGGATTGTGGCCAAGGTGAACGGGCATATCATCTTGCAGAGCGACCTCGACGACGCCCTGCGCTACGAAGCGCTGATGAGCGGCAGGCCGCTGGATCAATTTACCGCAGAAGACCGCCGCGCTGTGCTCGACCGCCTGATTGACCAGGAACTGCTCGACGAGCAAATCAAGTCCGCGACATTCCAGCATGCTTCTGCGGCGGAAGCGACGGCGCGGGTGGCTGAAGCGCGCAAGCTGTATCCGGAAGCGGCCACGCCCGAGGGATGGCAGGCATTGTTGAAGAGCTTTCAATTGAATGAACAAGACTTGATTGCTCATGTGCAGCAGCAGATCGATCTGACTCGGCTGGTCGACGCCCGCCTGCGCCCGCAGGTGCAGATCGACTGGAAGAGTATTGAAGCGTACTACCGCGATAAATTCGTTCCGCAGCTAAAAGAAGCCGGATCGAGTGAAGTCCCTTTATCGGATGTTTCCGGAAAAATCCGCGAACTGCTGACGGAGGAACGGGTCAATCAACTTCTCGTGTCGTGGCTTCAGAACCTGCGCTCGGAAAGCAAAGTGACCATTCCTGACGCAAGCGGATCGCGTATTTACGGAGTCGAGTCACAGTGACGGCTCCGGCCTCCAGCCCACGCCGCTGGTGGAAATATGTTTTGCTTTTGGGCGGCACCAGTTTGCTTGTTTTGATCGGCGCAGGCTGGTACATCACCACGGATTCGTTCCAGGGCTATGTCCGCGGCCGGCTGGTTGCCGAACTTGAGCGGATCACCGGTGGCCGTGCCGAGATCGGAAGCTTCCACATCGTTCCCTTCCACATGCAGGTCGAGGTGCGCGATATCACGGTGCACGGCAGCGAGCCTGCTTCTGATGTGCCCCTGGCCCACGCCGATCATCTGGTTGCTCATGTGAAAGTGATCTCGCTCCTGCGAAAGCAATTTGGTTTTCACTCTTTGACCTTGGAGCATCCGGTGGTGCATATCGCGGTTGCTCCCGATGGAACGACGAATATTCCTGTCATAAGAGCACTTGAGAACGTCTCCGAAGAACGATCTCTGGAACAGCTTTTTGCGCTCTCGATTGATCACTTGTCGATCAGGAACGGCGAACTGCTCTGGGCGGACCGGACGATTCCCCTTGATGTCACGGCCGACGATACCGGCCTGCGGATGGATTACTCGTATCTGCACCGGCGCTACGATAGCCATTTCACAGTGGGCAAAGTGGACAGCGTGTTCGACGGTTGGCGTCCGTTTGCCTGGACGGCATCGGTTGATTTCGGTCTGGGACCGACCTATGCCGAGATCCAGACGTTACGGTGGAGTTCGGGCCGCTCGAATTTTGTGGCCAGCGGACGCATCCGCGATTTTCGGAGTCCTCATTTCGACGGCACCTACGAGGCGCATCTCGATCTCACCGAGGCGGGCGCCATTACCCGGCGCAGAGGACTCAGCGGTGGAGCAGCGGACTTCAAAGGGAACGGCAGCTGGTCCGCGGGCGAATTCAAGAGTGCGGGATCGCTTGCCCTGCGCGATTTCGCCTGGCAGAACGCCGAACTCGCGCTTAAGAAAGCGAACGGCACTAGCAATTTCGCGTTGACCGATGAGCAAATCAAACTTTCGAACATCCAGGGAAAATCCTTGGGTGGCACTTTAACGGGCGATCTGCAGATCGAGAACTGGCTGCGCAGCATTCCGTTCACCGCGGAGCGTAAGTCATCGATCGCCAGCCCCAATAGGAAAAGCAAAGGCATTGATCTGCCGGTCATAACCGCGGAGCGGCCTTCCGTCAGCAATGCCGGAAAGGAAAAGCTGCCTGGGATTCAGACCGGAGTGGTGCATCTTCGCGTACGCGACGTTTCTCTGGGGGAAGTGGCGAACGCGTTGAACACGCCAGCACACTCGCTGGGCCGATTTCATCCTGCGGGAAATGCTGCGGGTAGCATTGACATTGCGTGGAAAGGATCGCCGAAGAACTCTCAAATCGACTTCGCGATCGATGTGGATCACTCGCCGATTACGCCAGCCGGCGAACTGCCCATCACGGCGCGAATGCGGGGCAGTTACGCCATGGCCGCCGATGAACTGCAATTGTCGGAGTTCCACTTGTCGACTCCAGCCTCGCGAATCCAGGCGAGCGGGACGGTCTCGGCGTTGTCAACGCTTCAGCTTTCGATCGCGACGTCGAACCTGGAGGAGTGGCGTCCATTGCTCGGCGCGCTGGGAGAGCCGACGAATCTTCCCTTCCGCGTGGATGGCAATGCGGCGTTCAGTGGAGTGGTGGGCGGTTCTGCCCTGTCTCCGACATTGGCAGGGACCCTGGCAGCCAATGATTTCGAGTTCACTGTTCCCGCAACTTCCTACACTCCACGGCAGGATGTCCACTGGGATTCTCTGGGGGCGAGCTTGCAAATCTCGTCGCACAATCTGATGATGCGTGGCGGGAGCCTGCGGCGCGGCGAAACCAGCGCCGATTTCGAGGTCACGGCGAGCCTGCAGAAAGGTCAATTCACCGAGAACAGCCCCTACACTGCCCGGGTGAATCTGCACAACGTCGACGTAGCTTCGACGGCCGCGCTGGCCGGCTTCAATTATCCGGTTTCAGGCACGGCCGATGTCTCGCTGCAGATTGCCGGGACGCGCGCGAATCCGCGGGTGCAGGGACACATTCGCGCCTCACAAGCTTCTGCCTACGGCGAATCAATCGAGGCCTTCGATGCGGATCTTCACATTGCCGAAGGCGGAACGACACTGAGCAACATTCATCTCCAGCATCAGGATTCGACGATAAGCGGGATGGCGGCCTATACGCCGGCCACGCACAGATTCCAGCTGGATCTCGCGGGGAAAAACTTCGACCTGGCGCGCGTCCGCCAGATTCATCTCGACCGCCTGCCGGTCGCAGGACGCGCCGACTTCCTGCTGCAAGGTTCAGGGACCCTCGATGCTCCCTCGATCGACGCCTCCGTGCAGGTGCGCGATCTTACTGTCGACCGCGAACCTATGGGTGGTCTCAGTTTAAAGGGCATGACGCGGAATGGCGAGCTGCGCATCAGCGGGGAATCGCAGTTCGTGCAGGGCGCACTTTCTCTGGAAGGCGCGGTAGAAATGCACGGAGATTATCCGGCGAATATCACAGCTCGTATCGATCAGGCTGATCTGGATGCGCTGTGGCGCGCCTATCTGGGTGGCCAACTGACGGCGCACTCTGCCGTTGGCGGCACTGTGAGCTTGATTGGGCCGTTGCGTTATCCGCAGAATTGGATGCTGAACGGCGACTTGTCCGACGTGGCGCTCGAAATCGAAAATATAAAGCTCCACAATCAAGGTGCGGTGCGGTTTTCCTATGCCCAGCAGATCGCGCACATCGAACCTCTTCATCTTGTGGGAGAGGCGACTGACATTACCGGCGGGGGCAGCATTCATTTCGCAGCCCGGCGCGAACTACGGCTTTCGGCCAACGGCCAACTCGATCTGAAATTGTTCAGCAGTTTCAATCCCGCGTTCACGTCTACCGGGCAAATGCTTCTTCAAATGAATGTGGGCGGGACTTTGACCGACCCGCAGCCGCAAGGGACGATTCAGATCAAGGACGGGACAGCAAATTATGCCGGCCTGCCCAGCGGGTTGAGCGAAATGAATGGCTCGCTCGCCTTCACCCGCGACCGGGTCCGAATTGAGCAGCTCACGGCGCGCACCGGCGGCGGAACACTCGATTTTCAGGGTGAAGCCACAACCTACAACAAACAGCTGAGCTTCAATTTGACGGCCATCGGCAAGGATGTGCGCCTGCGCTATCCGCCAGGAGTCAGTTCAACGGCCAACGCGGAACTGCACTGGACGGGAAGTCTTACCAGTTCCACGGTTTCCGGCCAAGTGATGGTGACCAAGCTGGCCGTTACCCCGGGGTTCGATTTCGGATCGTATTTGCAACGCAGCCGGCAATCGGTTGTGCTCGCTCCAACCAATTCCCCGCTTTACAACGTCAAGCTCGACGTGGTCGTGCACACCGCGCCCGAGTTACAGATGAAAACCGCGGTGGCCCGATTGTCGGGCGACGCCGATCTACGCCTGCGAGGGTCGGTCGCTCGGCCCAGCGTCCTGGGACGCGCCGACATTCTGGAAGGGGAGGCAACATTCAACGGGATCAAGTTCCGGCTGGAGCGCGGCGATATCACCTTTTCCAATCCGGTCGCGATCGAGCCGCAGTTGAACATGGAGGCCACGACTCACGTTAGAAATTACGATCTCGACGTGATGGTCACCGGCACGCCCGATCGCCTGAATGTCAACTACCGATCGGAGCCACCGCTGCCCAAATCGGATATCATCGCCTTGCTTGCTCTCGGTCGTACCACCGAAGAATCGACGCAATTGCAGCAGCAGTCGGGCTTAACGGCGTTCAACGAGCAGGCCAGCGCTCTGATTATCAATCAGGCCATCAACCAAACCGTGAGCAGCCGCCTGCAGAAATTGTTCGGCGTCAGCCGCATTAAGATCGATCCTCAAGGTTTGGTAACCGAAACCAATCCCACGGCCCGCGGACCGCAAGTCACGATCGAGCAGCAGTTCGCCAATAACGTGTCTCTCACGTACAGCACGAATGTGTCGCAAAGCTCGCAGCAGATCATCCAGGGCGAGTACTATTTCACCCGCAATATCTCGGCGGTGGGAACGCGTGACCAGAACGGCGTGGTCAGCTTTGATGTGCAGGTCCGGCACAGCAAAAAATAACGTGGTCGTCCCGCTGTCAGCTTGAAATGACTTCTATCGACGACGAGGTTTTCGCCGCGCTACGACTGCGCATGGTCCAAACTCAACTGCGCGGCCGGGGCATTCGTGACCAACGCGTGCTCGAGGTCATGGCGCGCGTTCCGCGTCACGAGTTCATCATCGAGCGCTATCGCGATCAGGCGTATGAGGACTATCCCTTGCCTATCGGCGAGGAGCAGACGATCTCCCAGCCGTACATCGTGGCCCTCATGTTGGAGTTGCTGGAGTTGACTTCTGATGATCACATTCTCGAGGTTGGAACGGGCTCGGGATACGTAACGGCGTTGCTGGCTGAGCTGGGGAAAAACGTGGTCTCGGTGGAGCGCCACGCCAGCCTGGCCGAGAGGGCTCGCGAATTGCTCCAGCGGCTTGGCTACCGGAACGTCACGGTTGTTGTGGGAGACGGCAGCGAGGGATGCGAGGCTTGTGCACCCTACAATGCAATTCTTGTCTCGGCGGCCGCGTCCCAGGTGCCTGCGCCATTGCCGGCCCAATTGGACGATCGTGGACGGATGGTCATCCCGGTGGGGCCGCCGGAAGCGCAACAACTGCAGCTGATCCGCCGGGAAAATGGACAGATCCATACCACCCTGCGAGAAGCTTGCCGCTTTGTTCCCTTAGTTTCTGGAGGTTCGTTTTACGTCTGATTTTCTGGGGATCCGACAACTTGCAGCGCTCCGCCTTCCATTACAATCGAATTCATGCCGGTGCTGCACAATCTGCGGGTGACGCTGGAGATGATCAAGTGGGAGCACTCGATTTTTGCTCTCCCGTTCGCGCTCTGCGGAGCCATGCTCGCGGCCAGAGGTTTCCCGGAGACACATCAACTTGTTTGGATCATTTTGGCGATGATCGCGGCGCGCTCGGCGGCTATGGCGTTCAATCGGCTGGCGGATGCCACGATTGACGCAGCCAATCCGCGCACGCGCACTCGAGCGCTGCCTGCGGGCCATCTCACGCCGGCATTTGTAACGACATTCGTGGTCGTTTCGAGCGCAATCTTCATTCTCGCTGCGGGAGAACTGAATCGTCTCACGCTCTGGCTTTCGCCAGTTGCCCTGGCCGTGCTGCTGCTTTACTCGTATACGAAGCGGTTCACACGCTGGTCGCATCTCGTGTTGGGATTGGCGCTGGGAATTGCTCCGGCGGCGGCGTGGATTGCCGTGCGCGGCTCGCTCGACCCACGCATCCTGTTGCTGACTGGGGCCGTCACTTTCTGGGTGGGTGGGTTCGATGTTCTTTACGCCTGCCAGGATTTCGATTTCGATCGTCAGTCGGGACTGCACTCGATTCCCAGATTTCTAGGCGTTCCGCGCGCCCTCTGGGTGGCTCGCGGATTTCACGTCATCATGCTGGTGTTGCTGGCGGCGTTGCTCTGGTCATTCAGCTTGGGGAATGTGGCAACGGCCGGAGTTGTGATCGTCGCAGCATTGCTGGGCTATGAGCATTCATTGGTTTCAGCCGACGACCTCAGCAAGCTGAACGCCGCATTTTTCACGATGAATGGCGTGATCTCGGTATTGTTCTTCGTGTTTGTGGCCGGAGACTTGCTGCTTCACAAATAGGCTTGCGATGCCTGTTGTGTCACGGCGTGCTCGCCCGGGCCATAATCGCCGGAAGCTAGTTGCTGACTTTCCGACGGGTTCAATTGCGCTGAAGGAAAAGAAACTACGGGGCTTGCCGCTTTTGCGGCCTCCTGCGATATCATCAACATAATGTCGGAATCGCGCCAAAACCGCCTCTGTAATGTGCATCCGTTTCAGACCGACGATCCGCGTCTCGAGCCAATCCACGACAAAGTTATGGCGGGCGAGCGGCTCAACGCCGGGGACGGGCTGGCGCTCTATCGGACGGGCGACATCCTTGCCCTAGGCTGGATGGCCAATCACGTGCGCGAGCGCATGCACGGCGACAAGACTTATTTCAATGTCAATCGCCACATCAATCCGACGAATGTGTGCGTGGCAGCCTGCCGGCTGTGCGCGTTTGGCCGCAAGAATGATGCACCGGGCGCTTACACCATGGCGCTCGAAGAGGCCTTCCAGACCGCGGCTTCCGGATATTCCGAGGCGGTCACGGAATTTCACATCGTCGGCGGCCTTCATCCTGATCTGCCGTTTCAGTATTTCCTCGATCTCTGCGCCGGACTGAAGCAGCGTTTTCCGCAGGTGCATTTGAAGGCTTTTACGATGGTCGAAGTGGCGTATCTGGCGCGGCGGGCGAAACTCTCGATTCGCGAAACCCTGGAACAACTGAAAGCTTCCGGAGTCGATTCCCTTCCCGGCGGCGGGGCGGAAATTTTCGCGGACCGGGTGCGGCACATCATCTGCGATCACAAGATCGATGGCGATCAATGGCTGGAAACGGCGCGGCTGGCGCACGAGATCGGCCTGAAATCGAATGCCACCATGCTTTATGGGCATGTCGAAAACGATGAAGACCGCGTCGATCATCTTCTGAAGCTGCGCGCCTTGCAGGATCAGACCGGCGGATTTCAGACGTTCATTCCGCTGGCATTTCATCCCGAGAACACGGCATTACGGCATCTGCCGAAAACGACCGGAATGCTCGATATCAAGCAGATTGCGGTCAGCCGGCTGGTGCTCGACAACTTCCCGCATATCAAGTC
>JASHQK010000586.1 GCA_030039195.1 Candidatus Sulfotelmatobacter sp. | reverse complement strand
CCGCTTGGTCCGCAGCCGGCGATGATCAACGGGTTTCAAGTGGGCAGCTCCCTACCGCCGCCGGTAGGCACTCCCCCCAAGGAGACGCACGTTTTGAACGATGCGATCCTGTGTGCGGCAGTCGATTTGAGCAGTCGCGATCGTACGCATAGAAAAGTCGTTCTCGTCATCAGCGATGGCCGGGAGCGTGGTAGCCAGGCCAATTACGGACAGGTTGTGAAGGTGTTACAGAGCTACGGCATCCAGGTAAATGCAGTGGTGCTCGATCAAGGTGCGTTGCCCGTCTACAAGCAGGCGGCGAAAATCCACAATGTACTCTGGGGCTACGCTGCCATTCTGCCGAGGTACACTCATGCCACAGGCGGAGCAAGCGTCTTTGCCAGCCTCTCTCGCGACTCCATTGAGAAAGCTTACTCCGAGATCACTTCGGAAGCCCGGAACCAATACACGCTCGGATACATTCCCAATGCGGTCAAGAGCAGCATGTCGTACCGTAGCATAGAAGTCACGGTCGACAGGAAGAATCTACGCGTCTACGCCAAAGCTGGCTATTATCCGCCTCCGCCATCCAACTGAGGGGTTATCTCTGACTCCTGCCGCCATGGGCGAAACCAGTCTTGACTTTCCAAAAGACGCTGCACAACGGTGAGCGAAGAACCGATGTAATAAATTGTGGTCCGTCGACCCGAGTGACTCGCTTCACCATCCCCGATGAGGACATTAACAGTTTCAGTTTTCTGCGCACCCACAACATATTTCAAGATCCGAGAGATCCCGTTGACATAAATTGTAGTATGCGAGAGATCCTGACAATCTAGAACCAGTCCACTGCACCCCGAATGAGGAGCGTTATCCCGTTGAGATTCGACTGGTCGCGTTTCCCCCATCACAGAGCTGTGTTGTCGTCTAACCCTCTCCTCCATTATCGGCTCTCGGGTCGTCAGAGCGGGAGGCTACAGTTTTCTCCACGTCATCGGGTTCTTTGGAGTACGAAAGGTGGAGCAAGCGGGCACACATAGCCCCCCGAAAGCAGGTCGTGACTAAGATGCCTATCAAGCTTGCCCCGACATTCAACCTCCATATCACTACATAGCAGGTCACGCCATGCCGCGCCTGTCTAATCTAACAGTGGCGCGAGGGGCGTCTTTCGTGGAATCTCATGCATAGCCATTTTCTTTCGTCGCCTGGTTCCATCCAGCGCGTCGGGAAAAACAAAATGGAGAACAGCGAGGGATTATGGAGCGAGGAAAGATGCTAGAGCGGTGTCTGGTTGCTTGTGTCCTCTTGGTCGCCGCCTGTGCATGGGCTGGCGACAAGACAGAAGTAAAAGGGATGATCACTGCCCGGACGGGCGAAACCCTAATCGTGAACACTGGCGAGGGGACCACTACAGTCGTCCTCACCGATGCCACCAAAACAAAAGATAACAAAGGCTTATTCGGCTTGGACAAGGAATACATGTCCAACGTTGTGCTTGTTCCGGGACTAAAGGTGGATATCGACGGCGTACCAGACGATCAGGGCCGCGTGACGGCCCAGACGATTACCGTCGACGGCGACGACTTGGAAACCGCTGAGATGATCCAGTCAGGCCTGACTCCAACCGCCGACCAAGTTGAGAAGAACGTGCAGGCACTGGCTGCGCATCAGCAGCAACTCGGGCAGCATGGAGTAGAGTTGGCTGCTCACAAAGAGAACATCGAGCAGAACGAGCAAGAGATTGCCGCGAGCAAGCAGCGCATTACAGAGAACGAAGCAGACATCCAGGCGAACACACAGCGCTTCATGGCGCTGAGCGAGTACGATGTCAAAGGTCAAACAACGGTGAAGTTCAACGTCGGCAGTTCGAAGGTTTCTGCGCAGGCCCAAAAAGATCTGAAGAACCTCGCAGAAACTGCAACTGGCCTCACTGGGTACATCGTCGAGGTTGTCGGCTATGCCGACGCGACGGGCAGCGCAGCCATGAATACCAAATTGAGTGAGGACCGAGCGAAGGCCGTAGTTACCTACCTAATGCAGCAGGGCGGCGTGCCGGTGCGGCACATCATTGCTCCTGGTGCAATGGGCGAGTACGGGCCGGCCGCATCGAATGAGACGAAGGCCGGAAGAGCCGAGAACCGGCGAGTCGAAGTCAAGGTGCTGGTGAATAAGGGCATTGTCGGCAGCTAGCGGATATTCCAAGTCCGCCACTGTTCTCTACCGCGACTGGCAACCACCTGCTCCTGGTTTCTCGTCGACAATTGTCCACGAGCCCCACTTTTCCGGGCGGATAGTACCAACCCCGATCCCCCATCCTTGAGGCCTTGTTGCTCAAGGATGGGGATGTTCGCGTTTCCACAATTTTTGCCCCTCTCTTACGACATGAGATAAAATTTGCCCCAGAGCAACGACGTAGGGGCGTCCTGCAACTAACCTCCTAAAAGTTGAAGCCAGAAAAGATCAAGCTGTCTACTGTCAATTTTGACAGGCGCAAGAAAGCTCTTGTCGCCGTGTCGGCAGCACTCGTGTTGTTTGGGTGCTTCACTGGTTGTCATTCCGCCGGGGATTCCAAAACAGCTTCGGTCGACGAATTGAAAGCTCAGGTCCGGCAACTTGCAGAGCAAGTCGAGCAGTTGAAGCAAGAGCAGGCCGCTCCTGCCGTCCTGCTCAATCGCTACCGAAACTCGATCGGCTTCGTCTATGGCGTCTATCATGTTGCTTTCGGCAGTCAGCGTCCACAGATTAGGACGCGCATTTCCGGCACAGGTTTTCTGGTTGGTGATGGTTTGCTAGCGACGAACCGGCACGTGGCCGAGCCTTGGTACGGAGATGCGGACGCCAAACGGTTAATGGACCACGGCGCAAGCGCTACGCTTGAGCAACTTGTGGTATTTTTTCCCAACATTCCCAAACCTCTCCGATTGCTGCCCGCTATCGTCTCGAAAACCTGCGATCTAGCAGTCCTGCGGATAGAGGATGCCGATATCACAAGGTCTCTCGCTGTCCTGCCTCTCGCAACATCGGCGGGCAGCCCCGGACAACTCGTTATGGTGATTGGGTATTCGCTGGGAACCCAGGGAATGGTCGCCAAGTCCCCGTCCGAAGTTTACGAACGGCTCGCGTACCGGAACAACGACATCGAGACTGTGAGCAAGCTGGCGGCGATGTCGTTGATTCGGCCGTCCACCACGTACGGACATCTCGGCGATGTCGTCGGTGACAGAATAGTCTACGATGCCCCCAGCGCCCATGGCGGCAGCGGTGGCCCGGTCCTCAACTCGAAAGGGGAAGTGATTGCCGTCAACTTCGCCTATATGGATGGCTTTTCTGGTAACACCCTTGGGATTTCGGTGGACTCCCTGCGTCCGTTGTTGAGGGAAGTCGAGCTGACTGGTAAGAACACATCGAATCGCACTTACTCACGCGAGGCTGACCGCTGATCACCGGACACGGTTTTTGAATGCGCATCGGGATCACAAACTCTGCTGCAGAACGCCAGCTAATCGCGCTCGGAAAATCCCTCAGGGACTCGGCGACCACAAATCCGGACAGTTGATGACCGACTTCGTCATTTGGCGCCTGCAGCTGGTACCCACACGTTGTCAGGCGCAAGAAGTTCGGAGTTTGGTAGTTCGGTGTCCACCTTTACGCGCTGGAGACCACTCTTTTTCTTAGGCACCGCTTGGAAGACCACGTAATATTGATTGCCAAGCATCTTCTGAAAGTTGTCCAGGTGCGGCTTGAAACTGACCAGCTGCGAGGTTCCGAGTAGGCATGCTGTGGTAGACAGGACCGAATCTCGGGCCGAGACGAGAGGGCTCTGGTTTTTCACCCCGGAGCCGATCGATCCTGTCAGTGACCATCAGAACCTCTCGGCGCACATTCTGTTGCGGCCATGCCTTCACCAGGCTGATGAGCGACAGGTACGGGCTGTCCATCGTAGAGATGTTGCCACGCGGCAAACGTATCGCTTTGACGGCGAGATCCTTCTCACAGTTCGAGCCGTTGCTGTCTTTAGGCAGGAGAACGCGCTTACACATTTACGCACGAATGATCGCTTTCGTGTTTGCTGAAGCGATCCTGAGCACCCGCGCTGTAACTTCTGACAGATGGGCGCCCTCCACTGGCAAGGTAGGCTCAGTCTGTGTATGCCTGCCCCATCAGTGTCGAGTTGTAATGGGCTCTTAAGGCGATCCTGCTGCACAAAAAGATACGCGTATTCCTTGGTCCCAAGGGGACATTAACAGCGGACGCAAGTCACGTGAGCTGGTTGTTCGACCTCTACCTTTACGGACGGGTTCTCAGCGTCGTACCTATGCGAGTCATAAGTATTCGGCTCATTGTCTCTCTGATTCTAACCATCACCCTCGTTTCTTTCCTGTCGGCGTATTTCCATGTGCGTGGGCAAAGGCTGAACCTTCGTAGAGACCTGGAGCGCAGGGCGGCTTTGCTGGCCGAGAGCCTCGCTGGCAATATCGAGGCACAGCTCGAAAAGGGAGCCACCGGTAAAATCCAAAGCATCGTAGAGCGATTCGGCAACCGCGAGCGCTTGGCGGGAGTTGCGGTTTTCGGAAGAGATCTCAAACCAATTGCTCAGTCCTCCGGGCTTGCCTCGCGCATGCTGACTCAGCCCTCGGTACTGTCCGAGGCAATGGCTGAAAACCAGAGACAAAGTGAATTTATTCGGCTGCCCAATAAATCAACCTTGCACGCATATGTCATACCATTGCATAGAGACGATGAGCTGGTGGGTGAACTGCTCATCGTTCACGATGCAACTTACATTGACGGTCAAGTTAAACGAGTATGGCGAGAAGCGTTTGCGCGGGTGCTCATACAAGTTGTTTTCATCGTCATAATAACGCTGTTGATTGTCCGCTCAAGTATTGCCGGGCCCATCGCACGGGGGGCACAGTGGATGCGTGCTCTGCGGACAGGAAGATCCACGACAGCATCAGTGAACATCAAGGATTTGCAACTGCTGCATCCGCTGGCCAAGGAGGTGACTACGCTTGCTGAAAGCTTCACTGCAGCCCGATCCGCGGCAGAAAGAGAAGCGCAACTGCGTGAAGCAGGCGAGTCATCGTGGACAGCCGATCGCCTGAGTGTCAACGTTCGAAGTAAGCTAGGGTTAAGTCGACTTTTCGTCGTTTCCAACCGGGAGCCGTACAGTCACGTGCGCGTGGGAAAGTCCGTCCAGACCATTGTTCCTGCGAGTGGACTGGTGAGTGCGTTGGAGCCGGTTTTGTGTGCATGCCATGGGACTTGGATCGCCCACGGGAGCGGCGATGCTGATCAGGAAACGGTCGACGGCAATGACCGACTCACCGTACCACCGGAGGCCCCGCGCTACGCTCTGCGTCGCGTCTGGTTGACGAAAGAAGAAGAGGAAGGCTACTACTACGGATTCGCTAACGAGGGTCTGTGGCCGCTTTGCCACGTTGCTCATGCCCGTCCAACGTTCCGGTCATCAGACTGGCAATACTATGAAAGAGCAAACCAGAAGTTTGCCAGAGCGGTGATGGAAGAAATGTCCGGCACAGAGGCGCCAGTGCTACTCATCCAGGATTACCATTTTGCCCTGCTGCCGGAGCTTGTAAAGAAACAACGCCCGGATGCCCGCATAGCAATTTTCTGGCACATTCCATGGCCTGGGTCGGAGACGTTCGGGATTTGCCCATGGCAGCCTGATTTGCTGAATGGAATGTTGGGGGCGGACTTGATTGGATTTCACCTCCAGTCCCACTGCACTAATTTTCTGCAGACTGTCGATCGTAGTTTGGAATCTCGCATCGATTGGGACCGCTTTGCAGTCTACCGAGGGGGCCATCGAACTCTCGTAAAACCGTTTCCCATCAGTGTGGAGTTCTCCGATTCGGCTGCTTTCTTGGATAACGGGGACCGCTATGTGGACCGAGCCACCCTATTGCGTGAGCTGGGAGTCGAAGCCTTGTTCCTTGGCATCGGTGTCGATCGCGTAGATTATACGAAAGGTATTACGGAACGTTTCCTCGCCATCGAGCGCATGCTCGAAAAGAATCGTGTCTACCAGGGGAAATTTGTCTTCGTGCAAATTGGAGCGCCGAGCCGGACGCACATCAGACGTTATCACGACCTGCTCGCTGAGTTGGAAGCCGAATCAGAGCGAATTAACTGGAGATTTCAGACGGGAAAGTGGAAGCCCATCATCTTCCTAAAGAGGCATCACAGTCACAGGGAGATTGTCAGGTATTACAGAGCCGCTGACTTGTGCCTTGTGACCTCCTTGCACGACGGAATGAATCTGGTTGCGAAAGAGTTCGTTGCGGCACGCGAGGACGAACAGGGTGTGTTACTCCTGAGTCGATTTACGGGAGCAGCCAGTGAATTGGTCGACAGCGTCATCATCAATCCTTACGACATAGAAGGGACTGCGGACGCCATCCGCTTTGCGCTTGAGATGGCGCCCGAAGAGCGTAGTGCGCGGATGCAGCGTATGAGGAAACTGCTTCGGGAGCAGAATGTCTATCGTTGGGCCGGAAATCTCATCGGTGAACTTTGCAACGTCCGCTTGGATCTTGAGTTTAGAGCGGAAGGTCGGGCAGGTACCTCTCCTCGGCCGCATCATCAAACGGCGCACGGGAATCGGTGATCGTGGACTGATATGGCTGGCCTACCCCAGTCAGTGCGGTAGTCTTACGGCACCTGGCGCATGGCATCGAGGAGTTCCACTCGAGAGTGAAACAGACGCAGCAAAATTAGCACCGTCAGTGTCATTACCAGATTGAAAATCAGCTGTGCCCAGGCTACTGCCATCCCAGGTTCACCCGCAAAGTCGACCACCTTTGCGGCAAACCATCCGAGAACCGGAAGGAACAGCAAAACTCCAAATGTGTTGAAGCAGAGGTTAGCGATCGCAACTCTTCTGGCCGTGCTCTTCATGTTGATGCTGGCCACAAGCGCAGTCACTGTCGTTCCTATATTGGCGCCGATGACGATCGGGATCGCTGCCGTTGCCGGGAGAATGGCCTGCTGGACGAGGAGGATGCAAAGGCCCGTCGTGATACTGCTCGACTGAATAATGGCGGTAACGACCATTCCGGCCATCACTCCGCTTAAAGGAGTGCTTGATCGGCTCAATATCTCTGCGAATAGTGGGCTCTGCGCCAGCGGTTTAAGAGTGAAGCTCACCAGATCAAGACTGAAAAATATGAATCCGAAATAGAAAGCAGCTTTCCCCAGTACGTTGAAACGCGTCGGAATCGCGCTCAAAAGAGTGCCGAACACGATGAAG